>NZ_OZ253465.1:3520000-3803763 GCF_965261555.1 Candidatus Palauibacter sp. | reverse complement strand
GACTGTCCCGCGTTCAGACTCTGGGGCGGGATCGTGCCCACCGCCTCCGGCGCCCGGTTGGCCGCCTCGACCGTCACCTCGGCGCTCTGCGTCGCGCTCAGGCCGTCCGGATCCGTGGCCGTCACCGTCGCCGTCGCCGTCCCCACCGCCACGCCCGTGATCGTCAGGCTGCTCCCCGAGATGCCGACCTCGAGCACGGCCTCGTCGCTCGACTCCGCCTCGTAGCCCAGCTCGTCGCCGTCCGGATCGGCGAAGAAGGCGGACACGTCCACCGTCACCGTGTCGCCCGCGGAGATCGTCCGGGCCGGAATCGTCCCCACGCCCTCCGGCGCCCGGTTGGCCGCCGCAACGGTCACCTCCGCGCTCTGCGTGGCGCTCAGACCGTCCGGGTCGGCGGCGGTCACGGTCACCGTCGCCGTGCCGACCCCCACCCCCGACCAGCGTCAGAACGCTCCCGGACATCGAGACCGACACCACACCCGCGGCCGACGTCGCCGCCGAGTACCCCAACGGGTCGCCGTCCGGGTCGCTGAAGAAGGAGGCTACGTTCACGGTCGCCGTCTGGCCCACCCTCATCGCCTGCGCCGGAATCGTCCCCGCGGCCTCCGGCGCTTGGTTGGCCGCCTCGACGGTCACCTCCGCGCTCTGCGTGGCCGTCAGGCCGTCCGGATCGGTGGCCGTCACGGTTACCGTCGCCCTCCCCGGCGCCACCGCCGTGATCGTGAGGCTGGCGCCGGCCAGCGACACGGTGAGCACGGCCTCGGCCGACGACGTCGGCCGGCGTACGTCAGGGTCCCCCCGTCGGGATCGCTGAAGAACGGCGAAACGTCCACCGTCACCGACTCGCCCGCCGTCACGACCTGCGCCGGGATCGACCCGACCGCCACCGGAGCCACCGGAGGCGGCGGTGGTGGCGGTGGTGGCGGCGGGGGCGGAGCCGTCGTCCCGTCTCCACCGCAGGAGACGCCGCCGATGAGAGCCGCGACGAGCGCGCTCGCGATAGCCAGGGTGCGGTAACGATTCGTCTTTCCGTTCATTCGGTCAGTCCTCTCAGCGCTTCTCGTGACGGACCCGATGGCCCGATTCGCATAAAAAATAAGCCCCCAAAAAATAGGGGAGCCCCCCGCGCACCCGCGAGGGGCTCCCCCATCCCGGCGCGGGCGGGGGGCGGCGGGGGCGCACCCATCACCCAGACCGTCCTCGAAGACGCCGTCTCGGGCTCGGCGATCGCAAGCGTGAGGGTGTCGCCCGGTATCGCATACATACCCTCGCCGGACACCTCTCCGGTCTGCCGCCAGCTTCCGTCGGTGCACACGGTGAAGGTGCCTTCATCGGCGATCGTCAGGGCCGGCGCCATGATGTTCACCTCGTAGCTGCCCGTCGCGGAATCGCCCGAGGGCGCCTCCTGCGCGAGTTCCAGCGTGCCTGAGACCGTCGGGCGAGTGAGCAGCACCCCGCCCGTGGACGTTCCGGCCAGGTTCTCGAGGAAGTACGTCCCCGTGAGATCCGGAGGCGGAGGAGGAGGAAGAACCGTGATCTCCGCCCTGCCTTCCACACCGCCGGCCGTGTCTCGGCATCGTCGCTCCCAAACTCGTACCTCCTCATAAAGAAGGAAGCGGGCCCCCGCAGACTGCGCGGGGGCCCGCTTCCGTGAGGCCTCTCGTCAGAGACCGTTGGGGTTTACGAGTCGTCGTCGTCGTCGTTGATCTTCAACTTGACGCTCTTGAACGTGTACTCCTTGGTTCCGACAGTGACGTTGACCGCCGAGAACTCGATCGTCTCGCCATCATCGTCTTCGGCGTCGTCGACGATTGTCACCGTCGTGTTCGCCGTCCCGACCGTCTCTCCGGCGTCGATCACCAGCGCGACGGGCGACGTACCTCTGGCGTCGTCCGTTTCAGTCGTGCTGTCCGCGGCCCCGAACGTCGCCCCGTTCGCACCGGCGATCGCTATCGAGGCGTTCACCTGGCCGCCCACCTCGCTCTTGGCCGTCGCCGTGATCGTCACGGCCACGTTACCGGCATCCTCGTCCGCCTCGGTCACGCTCAGCGAAAGCTCGATGTCCGGGTCGTCGTCGAGGATCATGATCTCGGCGGGCGCGTAGTACAGGCCGGTTGGGTCGCTGCCGCTCACCGTCAGCTCGATGAACTCGTTCACCTCGTCCTGCGCGCCGTCATCGGCCGCGTTCACCTCGACGGTGTCGACCCCCACCGTCTTAGCCGAGTCAATCGTCACCGACGCGGCCGTGGCACTACCGGTGGCTATATCGCCATCTGTGGTACCGGTTTTGGGACCGATCACCACCGACAACGCATTGTCCGAGGCCTGTGGCGAACCGGCAGTCACCGTCACCACAACCTTCACGGCGTCGTCATCCTCCCGCACGGACGGGACATTCGTTGTGATCTTGAAGTCGTCGTCCATCACGCGCACCGGGAAGTCGGCGTCGTCGAAGTCCTCCGCCTTGTGGGTCAGAGTCCTCAACTCGGAGACGATGTTCCGGTCGTGCGCGGTGGCGAGCGTCACCGTGAGCGTGTCGGTCGCCGCCCCAAACTGAGTAGCGTCGCTCCCGCTACCGCCGGTAATGGTCGGCGTCACCGTGGCCGACCCATCGATCGTCATCTCGATCGGGTACGTCGCGTCCGCCGGCACATTCTTCAGCGTGACGCGGTAGGCGTTGTCGGCCGTCGCGCCCTCGACCACGCTCAGCGAATCCAGCTCGGTCACCGCGGCCGCGGCGTGGAACTGGAACGTCGGACCCGGAGGCGGCGGCGCCGGGCCGGCCGGCCACGTCACCGTGAATTTGCCGAGATTGTACGTCTCCTCGGTTCCCTTGCCGCGGGCGTCCGCCTCAACGGAGGCATCCTCGACATCCAGGCGGAAGCAGTACGTCTCCGGTCCCGCGCCGGTGCCCTCGGGCCTCTTGATCACGAAGCTCTCGTCGAACGCGATCGAGTTCGTCCCGTTCTCGAGGTTCCGCTTGTCCCCGCCCGTGGTCCGGTTGTCCGGCAGCGTGTCGGTGATCGCCGCGCAGGTGTTGACGTCATCGCCCAGGAGGAGCCTGAGCGCGGCACTCTCGATCTCGCTCGCGTCGGAGATCGTTCCCGCCACCGACACCGTCACCGACGAGGCGCCGGTCTGGCCGATGTCCGACTGGCTCTTGCTGATCGAGACCGTCGGAGCCTTCGTGTCGTAGCCGAAGCTCAGCGAATAGCTCGCGGTGTTGGCCGGCGTCGCGCCGTCGCTCACCGTGACGGTGACCGTCTTGGCGCCGTTGCTCGCCTCGCCGGCCGCCGTCTTGAAGTAGGCGTTGTCGCCGTCGAGCGTGACCGTGCCGTTGCGGTCTTCGATAGCCACGCTACCGACTTCGACGTTCTTGGTGCCGACCCGCCTCGTCACCTTCCCGCCAACTTTGGTGCCGTCGTCGCCCGACTCGAGGTCCGGATTGTCGACCTCGAACTCCATCATCGGGAGAGCTTTGAACACCATGCCCGACTCGGGCTCGATGTCGCTCAACACCGGCGCCGTCTTGTCGACACCGAAGTTCGGCGTCTGCATCCACGTCGCCGGGTCGCCACCACCCTTCCACGCGTTGCCGAGCTTGTCTGCGAACGCGGTCAGCTCGGCCACGTAGCAGTCGAGCCCGTTGTTATCCGTCTGGCCGGCCGCGGCGCGCATGGCGTCCTCTTCCGCCAATTCGGAGACCGAACTCACGTCCGCGTACGCTGCGACGAATGGAGTCGTCATCCGGTTGGGCGTCTTCTTGGCGCTGTTGTACGGCAGGTTGGCCGGATTCGAGCAGTCGCCCACCGCAATCGTGATCGATGTGGCGTCCCAGCCCGAGCCGGCGTCCATCATGCCGGTAAGCGCGATGCCGGCGGAGGCCGAGTAGTGCAGGTCCGCCTCAACGGCCTTCTTGTTGATGTGGATGGGCCCGGCCGTGGGCGCCTTGAAGTCGAAGTAGTACGGACCGTAGGGATTCTCGGTCGCGAACTCCTCGCTGGCGTCGAGACCGTCCGCGTCGGTGATCGTCTCGGCCGCGAACACCCAGTGCTCGCGCCCGCCGGGACCCGCGTCCTCGACCGCGCTGTTCCATGCGGAGTTCACGTCCCACGTGAACGGGCCTTCGCGGTCCGCCGCCTTGCCGTTGAACTTCTCCGCCTTGGTCGGGGCCTTGAA
The DNA here is from genome assembly GCF_965261555.1 of Candidatus Palauibacter sp. Lineage (GTDB taxonomy): Bacteria > Gemmatimonadota > Gemmatimonadetes > Palauibacterales > Palauibacteraceae > Palauibacter. Next base: position 3,799,584 of record NZ_OZ253465.1, on the reverse strand, counting down.
GCTGAGCGATGTCGCGGGCTGGTGCGGCTCGGCCTTCTCCGCGCCCGTGCTCAGGGCTCGCAGCGAAACCATGCCGACGTCGGTGCCCGCGTAGGAGACCGGGCAGACGTGGAACGCGTTCATGTTCCCTTCGCCCGACGGTCCACCGAAGATGTTGGCGCCCGTCTTGACAACGCTGCTGGCGCCTGCGCTGTGCGCGACCACCACATGGCCGGAGTTCTTCAGCGTGACGTTCTGCGTCGCGAGCGATTCGCGCGTCGTCCCGTCGGACGTCGTGATGCGGGCACCGAGCGCGTAGTCGCCGTTCGCGTATGCCGGATCCATCTGCTCGCCCATGCACTCGCCCGTGACCGCAGCCGTGTTCAGGTAGCAGTCGATCTCGACCGCGCCGCCGGAGTCCACGAGACCCGCGATCGCCTGGTTGGCGTCGCTCGACGCTCCGCGGCAGGAGATCACGTTGTCACCCAGCATCAGGTCTACGCCCGTGACCGTCTCGTCGTTGTACTGCACGTCCAGGAGCACCGACACCGCGCCGGAGACGCTGCTCGGATCGACCGACGTGTTCCGGTCGTTCGGATCCCTGAGGCCGAAGATCGTCACGGTCGCCGGCTGCCCGGCGTCAGAGCCGACCTCGACGTTGAATCCCTGGTTGGCCTGGAGGCCGTCCGGGTCGGCCGCTGTGATAGTGACAACTGCAAGAAATCTGTAACTTACTGATTATGCATGTGTTATCGATTTCAACATCATGGCCGTTACCTCATTTTATCCCTCAATCGCGATTCCGGTCGGCCAGGTAGGCGGCCCACTCGTTCATGAGGTCGCGACGGCGCTCGAACAGGTCCGTGCGACGGTAGGCCGCCTCGACTCTGTTCTGCACCACGTGCGCCAGAGCCGCCTCGACGACCTCGCGCGGATGATCGGTCTCCTCGGCGGCCCAGTCCCGGAAGCTCGACCGGAAGCCGTGCGGCACCGCCGCGATCTCGTGTTTCTTCAGGAGCCGGCGCAGCGTTTTTTCCGACAGCGGCTTCGCGCGGCCGCGGGAGAACACGAACGGACTGTGGCCGTCGAGGCTTCGCGCCCGGTCGAGGATCTTCCGGGCGCGGAGGCAGAGCGGCACGCGATGCAGGCGCTTCGCCTTCATGCGCGCCGCGGGAACCGTCCACACCCGCGCGTCGTCATCGATCTCCTCCCACTCGGCCCACCGCACCTCGCCCCACCTCGCCGCCGTCAGCACCAGGAACTCGAACGCGAGCGGGCCGGCGGGCGACCGGCTCGATCCCCGCACCGCCCGGATCGCCGATCCCACATCCCGATGCGGCAGGGCCCGCATGTGCCGTATCACGCGGTTTTGCGCGCCGAGCACGGGTCGAAGCTGGTCGCAGGCGTTGTCGGTGCGGAACCCCAGCGCGACCCCCCAATCCAGCACCGAGCGGATGCGCTGAAGCACGACCTGGGCGGTGGCCGGCTTCGTGTGCCAGATCGGGGAGAGGATCTCGAGCACGTCGGCGCTCGTCACCTCCGAGACCCGCAGCTTGCCGATGCGCGGAAAGGCGTACCGGTCAAGGCTCGACATCCAGTCCCTTCCGTGTTTCTCGCTGCGCCAACCGGCCTGCTTCTGCTCCAGGACCCATGCGGCCGCCTCGGCGAAGCTGGGCACCTCCCGGGCGCGCCGTTTCTCGGCGAGCGGGTCGCCGCCCTCGCGGGCCAGCTTGCGGTTCGTCCGCGCCTTCTCCCGGGCTTCGGCCAGCGACACCAGCGCGACGCTGCCGAGTCCGAGGTCGTGGCGCCGCCCGCGGATGACGAGGCGCTGGACCCAGCTCCGGGCTCCGCTCCGCTGGACGAACAGGTACAGCGTGTTGCCGTCGCAGTACCTGCCCGGCGCCGCGGCGCGCACGAACTGGGCCGAGAGCGCCTTGTGCGGATGAGGGCCCTTCGGCTTCCCTTTTCGGGGCGGAACGGGAGAGGAGTTGAAATTATTCATCGCGCATAAACTGTATTCATCGTCCCGAAATATCGAAACGGCCGGCGGGTTCCGTGGCGCGCGTCCCGGCGTTATCATGGCCCGCCGTCTCGGGTTCGCGCCCGCCGTCGCCGGTTTGCGCGGCCCTCTGCGGGGAAACTCCGGTTCGGGCCGCCTCGTAGATTCCTTTCGCCGATGGCGGCCGGACCCGGGTGGTACCAGTTGCGGCAAGGACGGCGATGAGCGTCTTCGTCTTCATCATCATTATCGTGGCGCTCGTCACGTTCGGGGAAGTGGCCCAGAAGTGGTTCGCGGCCCGTCCGTCGCCCACGCCGGTGGAACCCGGCGGGGACGACGAGATCGAGCGTCTGCGCGAACATGTCGCGCTGCTGGCGAACCAGGTGGACCAGTTGACGGAGGAGCAGCGCTTCATGACCCGCCTCCTCGAGGGCGGCGGGCCCGGGAGCGGGGCGCCATCGGATGAGTCTCGCCCGGAAGGGCGACCCGATTCACGACTGCGGGGACCGAACTGATGCTGAACCGAGAGGACATAGAGAGCTTTCTCATCCGCACCGAAGCGGACTATCAGGAACTCGACGAGGGGCTGTGGATCGTCCATCCGGACGGTGCGAGCGCGGAGCGGCAGCCGCGGATTCTGGTGAACTACCAGCCGCCCGTTCTCGTGTGCCGGGCGGACATCCGCGACCTCCCGATCGACGACGAAGACCAGCTTGCGCTCTACCGGAGGCTCCTGGAGTTGAACGCGGTGGACCTCATCCACGGGGCCTACGGCCTCGAGGACGGCGAGGTCATCCTGAGCGACACGCTGGAGCTTGAGAACCTCGACTTCTCCGAGTTCCGCGCCACGCTCGAGAGCCTCACGCTGGCGCTGACGTCCCATTGGGACAGCCTCACCGCCGACATATCGACCGACTGAAGAGCAAGCACAGGAAACGAGCATACACCATGGGTGTCCTGGACCGTCTTTCCCGGCTGATTCGATCGAATCTCAACGACCTCATCGCTCGGGCCGAAAACCCCGAGAAGATGCTCACCACGATTATCGAGGACATGCGCCGCCAGCTCGCCCAGGCGAAGCAGGAGGTGGCGGTCGCGATCGCCGACGAACGCAAGCTGCGGGCGCAGTTCGAGGAGTCGCGCTCAACGGCGCAGGAGTGGGAGCGGCGGGCGCGGCTCGCGATCCGCGAGGGCCGCGACGACCTCGCGCGCCAGGCGCTCGTGCGCGGGCAGGAGCACGCCGAGCACGCGCTCGAGCTGGAGACGCAGTGGCAGAACCACCGCGCCGAGACGGAAAAGCTCAAGGACTCGCTGCGGCAGCTGAATGCGAAGATCGAGGAGGCGAAGCGCAAGAAGAACCTCCTCATCGCGAAGCAGAAGCGCGCGGAGGCCCAGAAGCGCATCCACGACACGATGCAGGGGCTTCACGACAAGAGCGCCTTCCGCGCCTTCGATCAGATGACCGAGCGGATCGAGCAGGCGGAGCGCCAGGCGCTCGCGAGCGCGGAGGTCACCGAGGAACTCACCGGCGACACGCTTCTCAGCGAGTTCAAGGCGCTGGAGGCGGGAGGCGACGCCGCCGTGGAGGACAAGCTGCTGGAGATGAAGGCCTCCATGGGTCTCCTCTCCACCGGCGAGCCTGAGGAGGTGAAGGCGCTCGGCTCCGGCGACGACGCCGAGTCGGAGGCGGATTCCGGGTCGGACGCGGATGAAGCCGGCGGCGCGGATGACGCGGAAGAGATCCCCGAGGCGGAACTCCTCGAACTGCTGGGCGAGTCCGGCGAGACGGAGCGGGCCGAGAGCGAATGAGCCCGGGCCCGGGGCGGAAGCGGCTTTCCTCCTCTCGGCTCGCGATCCTCGCGGAGGGGGCCTTCGGGGTCGAGACGGCGAAGACCGCCTCGTCGGCCGTGCGCTACCAGCCGGAGCGGGTGAGTGCCGTCATCGACTCCCGCTTCGCGGGCAGCACGGTGGGGGAGACGCTGGGCTTCGGCGGCGACATCCCCATCGTCGCGACCTTCGCCGAGGCGCTCGCGGCGGAACCCCGCCCTGAAGCCCTCCTCGTGGGGATCGCGCCGCAGGGAGGGCAGCTCCCCGAGGCGTGGCGGGCCGTGCTCGTGGCCGCGCTCGAGGAGGGACTCGACATCATCAGCGGCCTTCACTTCTTCCTCTGCAACGATCCGGAGCTTGCGGCGCTGGCGGACCGGCACGGGTGCACGCTGTTCGACCTCCGCAAACCGCCCGCGGACCTGCCGGTGGGTGCGGGCCGGGCGATGGGGACCGACGCGTTCCGGGTGCTCACCGTCGGCACGGACTGCAACACGGGCAAGATGACCGTCTCGCTCGAGTTGCAGCGCGCCCTTGCGGCCCGGGGCGTGCGCGCCGGCTTCGCGGCCACGGGCCAGACGGGGATCCTCATCGCCGGCACCGGCATCGCCGTCGACGCGGTGGTGTCGGACTTCATCTCCGGCGCCGCCGAACGCCTCACGCTCGAGGCGGCGCGGGGCGAGGACGGCGAGGGCGTCGACATCGTCCTCGTCGAGGGCCAGGGGTCGCTCATGCACCCCGGCTACTCCGGCGTCACGCACGGCCTCCTGCACGGCACGCTCCCGCACGCGATGATCCTCACCTGGATGCCGAGCCGCCCCCGCATCTACGGCGGCAACCACAGCTGGGTCGTGCTCCCCGAACTGGACGAAGTGATCCGCCGCTACGAGGACGCCCTGGCCTGGGCCTGCCCCGACGTCCCCGGCCGCGTGATCGGCGTCTCCCTCGCGACCTACGACATCCCCGAGGACGAGGCCCGCGCCGCCGTCCGCCACGCGCGCGAGGTCACCGGCCTCCCCGCCACCGACCCCATCCGCTTCGGCGCCACCCCCCTCGTCGAAGCCATCCTGCGCGCCCACGAAGCCCTGGAAGCCCCCGCCTGACCCGTCGTTTCCGCGCCGCGCGCCCAAAGGTTACGTTCACCTGATGAATGGGATCACGGTCACGCGCTGGAATCTCGGTCTCTCCCTCACCTTCGCGCTCACGGTCGTGACGGGAGCTTTCACGCTCCTGTGGGAGCGGACGAACGCCCTCCAGGCGACGCAGATCGAACTCGTCGCCCACGCGTCCCGCATGGAGTTTCAGGTCACGGACCTTCGCGAGGACGTCGTGACTCTCCGCGAGGGTATGGTGGCCCTCCGCGAGGACATGGTGGTCCTCCGCGAGGAGGTTACGGCCATTCGCGGGGAGGTTACGGCCATTCGCGAGGACGTGACCGCCCTTCGCGAGGACGTTACCGCCATTCGCGAGGAACTGCGCGAGGGCGTGGCGGAACTCCGCGAGGAGATTCGGGGACGGCGTGACCTGAACCGCGCGCGCGGGACTTTGGGCGTCGTCACGCAATGACCGACACGGCCTCGCCGGGCCGGCGCAAGCGCGTCTTCAGCGGTATCCAGCCCACGGGCCACGCGCACCTCGGGAACTATCTCGGGGTGTTCCGGCGCTGGGCGGCGATGGTCGACGAGTACGAGTGCTTCTACTGCATCGTCGACCTGCACGCGATCACGCGCGAGTACGAACGCGAGGACCTGCTGCGGCGCGTGTTCGACCTCACGGTGTCGCTCGTCGCCTCCGGGATCGACCCGGAACGCTGCACGCTCTTCGCGCAGTCGCACGTCCCCTTCCACAGCGAACTCCAGTGGCTGTTCAACACGGTCACGCCGGTGGGCGACCTGGGACGGATGACGCAGTTCAAGGAGAAATCCCAGGGCCGGGAGTCGGTGAACGCGGGTCTCCTCAACTATCCCGTGCTGCAGGCGGCCGACATCCTCCTCTACCGGGCCGACTTCGTGCCGGTGGGAGAGGACCAGCGCCAGCACCTGGAACTGTCGCGGGAGGTCGCGCGGCGCTGGAACGCGCGCTTCGGCGACTTCTTCCCGGAACCGGAGACGCTCGTGGGGACGGGGAGCCGCGTCCGCGGGCTCGACGGCGTGGCGAAGATGTCGAAGTCGAAAGACAACACGGTGCGGATGGTCGCCGAACCGGACGAACTGTGGGCGCGGCTGCGCACGGCGGTCACGGACCCGGCGCGCGTGCGGAAGGACGACCCCGGCAACCCGCACGTGTGCAACGTCTTCGCCCTGCACGAGTTCTTCACGGACCCGGCGGAGCGCGAGGAGATCGAGATCCTCTGCCAGACGGCGGGGATCGGCTGCGTCGCCTGCAAGCGCCAGCTCACGGACAACGTGGCGGAGGAACTCGCCCCGGTGCGCGAGCGCGCGGCGGAACTGCGCGCGAACCCGGAGCGGGTGATCGAGATCCTGGCGGCGGGAGCGGAGCGCGCGGCGGTCGAGGCCGAGCGTACGATGGAGGTCGTGCGCGAGCGGATGGGCGTCGGCCCCCGCACGCTGGACGTCGACCTTTCGCACCTGTCCGGGGCCGGCGCCGCGGGGGCCGGCGCCGCGGGCGACGGCGGCTGAGCCGGGAGCGCCGGGAGTCGCCTTGCGCCGCTTCGTGATCTGGATGTACGCGCCGGAGACCCCCCACTGGTCGATGCCGGAGGAGTCGTTCGAGCGGATCCGCGCCGCGCTGGACCCGGAGTGGGAGATCGAGTCGGTCCGCGTCGCGCTCGAGGCGACGGGCGACGGCGTGCGCGTGACGCCGCCGGAGCTGCTGGAAGCGGTGGCCGACGCCGAGGTCTACTGCGGGTGGGGGATCCGGCGGGACGTCTTCCTCGCCGCCCGCAGGCTGCGCTGGTTCCACTCGGGCGCGGCCGGGGCGCGGAACTCGCTCTTCGAGGAGATGCGGGAGAGCGACGTCATCTTCACGAACTCGGCGGGCATGTACGCGGACTCGCTGGCGGACCACGCCATGGCCGGCATCCTCTATTTCGTCCGCGGCCTGGACCTCGCGGTACGGGCGCAGCGCGGGCGCGAGTGGGTCCAGTCCGCGCTGAACTCGCCCCGGAGTCCCCTGCACGCGGCGCCCGCCTGCGGCGAGGTGGCCGGGGCCTCGCTCGGCATCATCGGCTACGGCGGCATCGGATCGGCGCTCGGCCGCCGCGCGCACGCGCTCGGCATGCGAGTTCAGGCCGTCCGCCGACGCCCCGGCACCCGCCCCCCCGAGCTCGACCGGCTGGAGGGCCCCGAGTACCTGCCGCAGCTCCTCGAAACCTCCGACTTCGTCGCTCTCACGGCCCCGGAGACGCCGGAGACCGAGGGCCTCCTCGGCGCCGCGGAACTCGCCCGCATGAAGCCGGGCGCCGTGCTCATCAACCTCGCCCGCGGCACCCTCGTCGATGAGTCCGCGCTCGTCCGGGCGCTCGAGACCGGGCAGCTGCGCGGCGCGATGCTGGACGTGTTCGAAACCGAACCGCTCCCCGCCGACCACCCGCTGTGGGGGCTGGAGAACGTCCTCATCACCCCCCACGTCGGCGGCACGTCGGCGCACTTCTGGCAGCGCGAGACGGACCTGATCGTCCGCAACATCTCCCGCTACCAGCGCGGCGACCCCCTCGAAAACCGGGTGAACAAGGCGCGCGGCTACTGATGACGTACCGCGCCGCCGCGGTGTCGCCCGTGTCGGGGTCGCCGTTGCCGGTGTTGGTGTCGCTGGCGCTCCTGGTGGTGGTTTCCTGTGCGGAGGACACCGTCGGTCCGTCGGTCCCGGTGGCGTCGGTGACGGTCTCTCCGGCGTCGGCCGCACTCGCGCCGGGCGAAACGCTGCGCCTGACGGCGGAGGCGCGGGACGACCAGGGAAACACGGTGCCGAACGCCCGGTTCTCGTGGGCATCGAGCGACGCCTCGGCGGCGACGGTGAACGATCGGGGCGAGGTGACCGCCGCGGGCGGCGGGACCGCGATGGTGACCGCCACGGAGAGATCGTCGGGCTTGAGCGCGGCCGCACACGTGTTGGTCGGGGGCGCGCCCCGCGATGTCCTGCTCTACCTCTACACAGTCCTCGGGGGCAGCGGCTGGACCGACGACAGGAACTGGGGTACCGATGCCCCTCTCGGGACGTGGCATGGGGTCTCGACCGATCGGCAGGACCGGATCATCGGGCTGGGCCTGAGCGGCAACGGACTCACCGGCTCGATTCCGCCCCAACTCGCGACCTTCTCGGCGCTGCGCAGGCTGGATCTGTACGACAACGACATCGAGGGTCCGATTCCGCCCGAACTGGCGGATCTTCAGAGCCTCACGGCGCTGCGGATCAACTCGAACGATCTGACGGGGCCCATCCCGCGCGAGCTCGGGAACCTCGGGCGTCTGCGTACACTGAACCTGGCGTACAACGACCTCACGGGCCCGGTCCCGCGCGAACTCGGCAACCTCGCGAACCTCCGGAACCTCCGGCTCAACGGCAACGACCTGACGGGTGGGATTCCGCCCGAGTTGGGAGATCTCGAAGAGCTCACGGAGCTGTCCCTCTCCAGAAACGGCCTGGAGGGTCCGATTCCGCGCGAGCTGGGCGCGCTCTCCAGGCTCGAGAAGCTGTGGCTGTACCTGAACGACCTGACGGGTCCGATACCGGCGGAACTGGGCGAACTCTCCTCCCTGGACCTGCTGTCGGTGTCCCACAACGACCTGTCCGGAGCGCTGCCCGCCGACATCGGCCGGCTGGGGAAACTCGAGTACCTGAACCTGACCGCGAACGGAGGGCTGTCCGGGCGGCTGCCCGCCGAACTCGCCGGGCTCGACCGGCTCACCGCGCTGCTCGCTCGCGGCACGGGACTATGCGCCCCCCCGGACGCCGACTTCCTGGTCTGGCTGCAGCGTCTGGAGGACGCGCAGGTGAACCCCTGTCGACCCCTGGCGGGATCGGTGGCGTACCTGACCCAGGCGGTACAGTCCCTCGACTTCCCGGTACCTCTCGTCGCGGGCGACGAGGCGCTGCTGCGCGTCTTCGTGGTCGCCGGGCGTGCGACGGAGGCCGGACTTCCCCCCGTGCGGGCCACATTCTACCTCGATGGCGTCGAAACGCACCGCGCGGACATCCCGGCGCAAACAACCCGGATTCCGACCTGGATCGCCGAGGCCAGCCTGGAGGCGACGGCCAACGCGTCGATCCCGGGTCGAGTCGTTCAGCCGGGGCTGGAAATGGTGGTGGAGATCGACCCGGACGGCACGCTCGATCCCGACCTGGGCGTGACGCGGCGGATCCCCGAGACCGGCCGGACGCCGGTCGATGTGCGCGAGATGCCGGTGTTCGACCTCACGGTCGTCCCGTTCCTGCTTCGAAACGACCCGGACCGTTCGATTCTGGACCTGATCCGCGGATTGACCGCCGAGGCCGATCTGCTGTGGCCCACGCGTACGCTGCTGCCCGTCGGCCGTCTGGATCTGACGGTGCACCAGACCGTGACGACGTCATCCGATGACGTGTTCGCTCTGCTGAGGGAGACGGCGGCGATCCGAACCATGGAAGGCGGGAGCGGTCACTACCTGGGGCTCAAGCCGCGGCCGGTCAGCGGCGGCTTTCTGGGGCTGGCGATCATCGGCGGCCGCGCGAGTTTCTCGATCCCCGACTCGACGCTCATCGCCCATGAGCTGGGGCACAACATGAGTCTCCGCCACGCGCCGTGCGGCGACCCCCTCGGCGTGGACGCCGTGTTCCCGAACGTCGACGGGGTTACGGGAGCCTGGGGATACGACTTCGAGGAGGGGACGCTCCAGTCGTCCCGCCTCCACGACCTGATGTCGTACTGCTATCCGCAGTGGATCGGCGACTACGGCTTCACGAAAGCGCTCCGCCACCGCCTGGAAGACGAGGCGGGCGCCGCGGCTGGCGGCGAGGCCGCCGAGCCCGATGTCGCTCCGACCACGTCGCTCCTCCTCTGGGGTGGAATCGACGAACACGGCACCCCGTTTCTGGAGCCGGCCTTCGTCGTCGAGGCTCCGCCGCGCCTCCCTGGACAGCCTGGCGGCGCGTATGAGATCACAGGGAGGACCGCCGCCGGCGCGGAGCTGTTTTCGATCCGCCCGCGAATGCGGCCCGTTGCGGATGGAAACGGGGCGTCGGTCTTCGTGGTCGCCCTCCCCATGCGGAGCGAGCGGGCGGAGAGGCTGGCCGAAATCCGCCTCAGCGGACCGGAAGGCGTCGCCGTGCTCGACGAGTCCAGCGATCAGCCGATGGCCATCCTGCGGGACCCGGCAAACGGACAGGTGCGGGGGATGTTTCGCGGCGACGTGCGTGGCGTGCTTCCATCGACGCTGGCGGGACGGGACGCGGCATCCGCCGGGCCCGGGCCGGAGCTGGACGTCATCCTCAGCCGCGGACTTCCCGCAGCCACCGCCCGGAGGCGGTAGAAGACGTTCCCGCGGGAACGCGATGGCGCTCCGAAACGTTCCCGCGGGAACGCCCCCGGACCTTTACCGTTACCTTGAAGGCGATCCCTGATGCTACCACATTGAGCCCTGCCCGGAACCTGGGTTCGAGATACCAACGGACCCGGGACACGAGGAGGCGGTTATGACGGCAGAAAGTTGGACGATCATCGGGGCGGCCATCGCGGTCGTCGGCGTACTTGCGCCGGTGCTGGTGGGGATGCGTCGCGACCTTACGGGGCTGACCCGAGATGTGGCGCACCTGCGTGAACGCATGGCCAGGATCGAAGGTCTGTTCGAAGGTTTCGTCCACCGGGACGGCAAGGCGCCGAACCCCTCCGCCTGAGACGCGACACCCCCAACACGTTCCCGCGGGAACGTCCATGACCCGCGAATGACCCCAGATCGGGACACCCGGTGAATTCCATGAGAGATCTTTCAGGTGTGCATCCGCCCGTGGCGACGCCCTTCGGCGAGGATGGCGAGCTCGCGCTCGACGCGTTCGACAACAACCTGCGGGAGTGGCTCTCGCACCCCGTCGCCGGCATCGTCGTCGCGGGCTCCACGGGAGAGGCGCCGCTCCTCGACCGTCGCGAGCTGTGCGCGCTGGTGGAGACGACCGCCACGCGCATCGGCGACCGCACCCTGACGGTCGGGACGGGGGCCGAGTCCACGCGCGAGGTGATCTCCGTGACCCGGGAGGTGGCCGGGCTCGGCGCGAACGCCGTCCTCGTCCGCTCCGGCTCGTACTACCTGAAGGCGATGAAGCCGGACGTCGTGCGCGACCACTTTCTCGCGGTGGCGGACGCGTCGCCCGTGCCCGTCGTCCTCTATCACATCCCCCAGTTCGTGCCGGTGCACCTCACGCCGGATCTCGTGGGCCGGCTCGTCGAGCACCCCAACATCATCGGGATCAAGGATTCCTCGGGCGATCTCCGGAACCTCGGCCAACTCATCGAGGCGTGCGGCCGCAACGCGCAGGTGCTCGTGGGATCGGGGGCGCTCCTCTACGCGGCGCTCGAGGCGGGGGCCGTGGGCGGCATTCTCGGCGTGGCCGTGGTCGCGACGCGCTCGTGCTGCCAGATCTTCGACGCCTGGCGCGAGGGCGACCACCGCCGCGCCGGGGCGATGCAGGAGCGCGTGGCCCCCCTCCACAAGCGCCTCGTCGCCGAGGGAGGCATCGTGTCCGTGAAGGCCGCCCTGGACCGTCTCGGCCTCTACGGAGGCCCGCCGCGCAGCCCGCTGCAGCCGGCGGACGCCGCGCGGCTCGCAGTGGTCGACGCCGCGCTCGAAGCCGCCGCCCTCGGCGTCTCCGCCTGACCCCGGCCCGCCATGTTCAGTGACAGCGTGCGCTGCGTCGTCGTGGTCGGCGCGCAGTGGGGAGACGAGGGGAAGGGGAAGATCGTGGACGTGCTCGCGGAGCAGGCCACGATCGTGGCGCGCTACCAGGGAGGCGCGAACGCGGGGCACACGGTGCGCGTGGGCGAGGGCGCGAACGAGGAGGAGTTCATCCTCCACCTCATCCCCTCGGGGATCCTGAATCGGGAGACGCGCTGCCTGCTCGGAAACGGGGTCGTCGTGGACCCGTGGGTGCTGAAGCGCGAGATGGACGCGCTCCGCAGCCGGGGGATCGATCTCGACGGGCGGCTGGGCCTGAGCCGGCGCGCGCACCTCGTCCTCCCCTATCACCGGCTGCTCGATGCGGCTCAGGAGGACAGCCGGGGCTCGAAGAAGATCGGGACGACGGGGCGGGGGATCGGTCCCGCGTACCGCGACAAGATCTCGCGCACGGGGCTCCGCGTCGGCGACCTGCGCAACCTGGACCGCACGCACGAGATCGTGGCGGCGGCGGCGGTACGCGCGAACGTCACGCTGGCGGGACTCGGCGACGAGCGGCGCGTGGACGCGGACGAGGTGATGTCCGAACTCGAGACGGTCCGCCCGACGATGGTCGGACTGTTGACGGATGCGGGGGATGAGATCCGCGGCGGGCTGGCGTCGGAGGGTCGGGTCCTCCTCGAGGGGGCGCAGGGGGCGCTTCTCGACATCGACCACGGGACGTATCCGTTCGTGACCTCCTCGACGACGACGGCGGGAGGGGCCGCTTCGGGGGTCGGGATCGGCCCCACCCTGATCGACGAAGTCATCGGCGTCGTGAAGGCCTACATCACGCGCGTGGGAGAGGGCCCGCTGCCGACGGAACTCCCGGAGGCGGAGGCCGAACGTCTGCGGCAGCTCGGCGGCGAGTTCGGCGCGACCACCGGCCGCCCCCGCCGCCCCGGCTGGTTCGATGCGAACGTGGCGCGCTACGCGGCCGGCGTGAACGGTCTCACCGGCCTGGCGGTCACGAAGCTGGACGTGCTCGACACCTTCGAGACGATCCGGCTCTCGACGGGCTACGAACTCGACGGGGCGCCGACCGCCTCGTTCCCGGACGCCGTCGCGGACCTCGCCCGCGTGCGTCCGGTCTACGAGCGCTGGGCGGGCTGGAACGCGGACACGAGCGGGTGCCGCGCCGTCGGCGACCTGCCCGCAGCCGCGCGCCGCTACCTCGCTCGGATCGAGGAAGTCTGCGCGACGCCCGTCCGCTTCATCGGCGTCGGCGCCGCCCGCCGCGAGACAATCGCACTCCCCACAGGCGCCGCCGCTTGAAGCCGCCGCCTGAATTCGTTGCCTGAAATCGCGAAAACCCCTAGACTTGGCGGCTCAATACGGATCGGGTGCGGGCGGTTCGGCGCCTTCTCGAGACGCGAATGGAGACCTTCCAATCGCGTTTTTTTGATGCCTGGAACGGTAGATGTTCGAACGCCTGGGTGACCGGCTCGACGGTGCGCTGAAGAAGTTGCGCCAGCGCGGCGTCATCACGGAAAAGATGCTGGACGAGGGGCTGCGCGAGGTGCGCCGCGCCCTGCTCGAGGCGGACGTCAACTTCCGGGTCGTGCGCGGCTTCCTCGCGAAGGTGAAGGAGCGCGCGCTCGGCGAGGATGTGCTGAAGTCGGTTCGGCCGGGCGACCAGATCGTGAAGGTCGTCCACGACGAACTCGTCGCCCTGCTGGGGGAGGCGGCGCCGGAGGAGTCGGAGGCGTCGGTTCCGCCCACGGTGGTCATGCTCGTCGGCCTGCAGGGGTCGGGGAAGACGACGACGGCGGCGAAGCTGGGGCGGCGGCTGGCGAACGAGGGACGGCGGCCGGGGCTCGTGGCGTGCGATCCCTACCGCCCGGCGGCGCCCGAGCAGCTGGAGGCGCTGGCGGGGCGGATCGGCGTCCCGCTCCTGGCGCGGCCGAGCGGCGAGGACATGGCGGAACTCGCCCGAGGCGCGCTGGAGGAGGCGAGGCGGAGCGGGGTCACGCACCTGCTCCTCGACATGGCCGGCCGGCTGCAGGCGGATGAGGAGTTGCTGGAGGAGCTTCGCCGCGTGAAGGCGGCCGTGGAGCCGCAGCAGGTCCTGCTCGTGGCGGACGGGATGACCGGGCAGGAAGCGGTGCGGATCGCCGAGGGATTCCACGGCGCGGTGGGGCTTACGGGGGTCGTCCTCACGAAGATGGATGGCGACGCCCGCGGAGGTGCGGCGCTCTCGATCTACAGCGTGCTCGGCGTGCCGATCCGATTCGTCGGAACGGGCGAGCGGCCCGAGGACCTCACGGTCTTCGATCCCGAGCGCATGGCCGGCCGGATCCTCCAGATGGGGGACATCGTCGGCCTCGTGGAGAGGGCGCAGCAGACGGTCGACCTCGGCGAGACCGAGCGGTTGCAGAAGAAGATGCTGGGAGGGAAGGGGGAGTTCGACCTCGCGGACTTCCTGACTTCCATCCAGCAGATCCAGAAGATGGGGCCCCTGAAGGGGTTGCTGAAGATGATGCCGGGTGTCGACGCGCGCATGCTGGACCAGGCGGATGTCGACCCTCGGCGGGTGAGGCACCTGGAGGCGATCATCCTCTCGATGACGCCGGAGGAGCGGAGGCGGCCGGAGATCCTGAACGGGTCGCGCCGGGCGCGGATCGCGAAGGGGTCGGGACGCCCGGTGCACGAGGTGAACCGGCTCCTCAAGCAGTTCCGCGAGATGCGGAAGATGATGAAACAGATGGGCAAGCTCATGCCCCGGATGATGCCGGGAGGTCCCGGCGACCTTGGCCAACTGGGCAAGGGACTGGGTTAGCAGGCCGTGGCAAAGCCCCGCGTCAGCGCCGAGAGCGGTGAAGCGCTCACCTGACAAGGAGCGACGAGGGAGAATAGCAGAGCTATTTGACCGAGGAGCGACGCAGAGCGCAGCGTTTCAGGTGAGATGCAGCGCCGCTCGAACGCAGCGGGGCTTTGCCACGGCCTGCTAGGCCGGACCCGGGCCGGTACCGGGCAGAATCAGGGAGAGAATCGGAGAACTGAATGGCGACGACAATCAGACTCAAGCGGCGTGGGGCGAAGAAGGCGGCCTCGTTCCGCATCATCGTGACGGATTCGCGGGAAGGGACGGCGGGCGCGTCGATCGAGCGCCTCGGCCTCTACAACCCGCGCACGCAGCCGTCACTCGTGCGGATCAACGCCGCGCGCACGCTGCACTGGCTCAACGAGGGCGCGCAGCCGACGGACACGGTGCGGTCGCTCCTGCGGAAGACGGGCGTCTGGAAGCAGTTCCACGACGGTGTGGATCCGGGGTCGCTCGAGACGGCGATCATCGAGATCGGCCCGCCGCCGGGACAGCGCGGCACGTCCCGGCGTCCGAAGCCGAGCGCCGAGGCCCCGCCGGAGCCCGAGCCCGAAGCGCCCGCCGCCGAGAAGGCCGAACCGGCGGAGCCAGCCGCCGAAGCGGAAGCCGCGACCGAAGCCGAGGCGGCGACCGAGGCCGAGGCGGCGACCGATGAAGCGGCGACGGAGGCCGAGGCTGCCGCTCCGGCCGAAGACGCGGCGGCCGAAGACACGGCGGCTGAAGCGGCCGACGCCGGCGACGGGGCCGAGGACGCAGCGGAAGCGGCCGACGCCGGTGACGAGGCGACCGACGCCGGCGACGACGACTAGCGCCGCCGCCATCATGTCCGACGCGCCCGTGATCGTGGCCCGCATCGCCCGGCCCCACGGGATCCGCGGCGGGCTGCTCCTGGAAGCCGAGACCGACCACGCCGAGGCGCTCTTCCGGGCGGGTCGCCGGCTCGATCTCATCGACGCCGGCGCGGACGCACGGCCGGCCGCCGACGCGCGGGCGGACACCGGCGCACCGGCGGGCGGGGCGCCTCGGCCCCGGGCGCTCACGGTGGAGACGGCGAAGCTCCACGGCCGGCGGTGGCTCGTCGAGGTCCGCGAGGTGGCGGACCGCACGGCGGCCGAGAAGCTCCGCGGCGCGCGCCTCGGGGTCCCCCGCGAAGAGTTGCCGGATCTGTCGGACGGGGGCTATCTGCTGCACGATCTGATCGGCATGTCGGTGTGCGAGGCGGACATGACGATCGGAGTGATCCGGGAGGTGTACGATCAGCCCGGCGCGCCGCTCCTCGCGATCGAGGTCGGCGGCCGCGAGCGGCTGATCCCGTTCGAGGCGGACCTCGTCGTGGAACTGGACTTCGAGGCCGGGGAGATCCACATGAAGCTCCCCGCCGGCCTCCTCGATATCTGACGCGGACCGTCCGATGCGAATCAACGTCCTCACGATCTTCCCCGACTATCTCGAAGGCCCGCTGGGCCTCTCGATCCCGGGGCGCGCCCGCGAGGCGGGGCTCGTCGAGTACCGGCTCATCGACGTGCGCGCGTACACGGACGACCGGCACCGGACGACGGATGACGAGCCGTTCGGAGGCGGGGGCGGGATGGTGATGAAGCCCGAGCCTTTCGACGCCGCGCTCACCGCGCTGGACCGCCCGGGGCGCGTGATCTCGCTCTCCCCGCGCGGACGGCCTTTCGACCACGAGACGGCGGTGCGCTTCGCGCTCGAGCCCGATCTCACGCTGTTGTGCGGGCGCTACAAGGGGATCGACGAGCGGGTCATCGACGCCCGGGTGGACGAGGAGATCTCCATCGGCGACTACGTCCTCAGCGGGGGCGAGCCGGCCGCACTCGTCGTCATCGACGCCGTGGTGCGCCTCCTCCCCGGGGCGCTCGGCGATCACGATTCGGCCTCCTCCGACTCGTTCTACGACGGAAGCCTCTCCGCCCCCTCCTACACGCGGCCCGCCGAGCACGGCGGCCGACACGTACCGGACGTGCTCCGGTCGGGGGATCACCCCCGCATCGAACGCTGGCGCGCCGCGCAGGCCGATGCGGCGACGCGACGCCGCCGACCCGACCTCCTCGACCTCGACGCGGCCGACTGACCGCCGGACCGACTGACCGCCGGACCGACTGGCCGCCGGATCGACTGGCCGCCGCACCGACTGGCCGCCGCACCGGTTTTTTGGCGCGGGTTCGCCAAGAATGGTATATTGAGAGGCTGCGGGTCGTACCCATCGTCACATTGCCGCACCCCTCCCGTGACGCAGAGGATACGCAGCCGGAAACGCACACGAAGACGCAGGAAACGAGGATAGACGAACGATGGATCCCAGAATCGCCGGTATCGAGGAGGGATATAAGCGCACGGACCTTCCGGCCTTCGCGCCGGGGGACACGGTGCGCGTCCGCGTCCGCGTGAAGGAAGGCCAGAAGGAGCGCGTGCAGCCGTTCGAGGGCGTCTGCATCGGCCGCCGCGGGGCGGGCGTCAACGCGACCTTCACGCTGCGGCGGATCTCCGGCGGCGTCGGGGTTGAGCGGATCTTCCCCCTCCACTCCCCATGGATCGTGGGCCTCGAAGTCGTTCGGCGGGGCGATGTCCGGCGGGCCAAGCTCTACTATCTGCGCAACCGCCGCGGCAAGCGGGCCCGGGTGCGAGAGCGGAAGTGGTGGCTCGACAAGAAGCAGGACGGCTGACACCGGCGACGCCCGCTCCAGACGCCACGCCCACTCCAGACGCGACGGCCACGGCGCCGCTCGACTACGAGGAAGAGGGCTGGGATTCCGGCCTCCGCGTCGTCGTCGGGATCGACGAGGCCGGGATGGGTCCGGTGGCGGGTCCCGTGATGGTGGGCGCCGTGGCGCTCCACCCGGGACAGCAGTTCGAGGGGTGCACGGACAGCAAGCAGGTCTCCCCGCCCCGCCGCGAGGAACTCGCCCGACGCATCCGCGCGGAGAGTCTCGCCTGGCGGGTCGCCGCCGCATCCACCCGTGAGATCGAACGCTTCAACGTCCGCGCCGCGACGATCGTGGCCATGCGCCGCGC
Organism: Candidatus Palauibacter sp.; assembly: GCF_965261555.1. Lineage (GTDB taxonomy): Bacteria > Gemmatimonadota > Gemmatimonadetes > Palauibacterales > Palauibacteraceae > Palauibacter. Next base: position 3,782,063 of record NZ_OZ253465.1, on the reverse strand, counting down.
GCTCGATCGTCTCGCGCTTCCGGCGGAACTCGTGCTCGTGGACGGCAATCCGGTCCCCGAACTCGGCGAGCACCGCTCGATCGTGGGGGGAGACCGGGCCTCGCACTCCATCGCCTGCGCCTCGATCCTCGCGAAGGTCACGCGCGACCGCCTGATGCGGCGCCTCGACGCGCGATACCCTCTCTACGGCTGGGCGTCCAACAAGGGCTACCGGACCCGCGAACACATGGAGGCGATCCGCCGGCACGGCCCGACGCCGCACCACCGGATCACCTTCCAGGGTGTCCTGCAGACCGAACTCGAGTTCACTCCGGCGCCGGACCGGGCGGTCGATCCGCGGCGAGATCCGGAGGCGTGAGGACCGGAGGCGTGAGGACCGGAGGCGTGAGGACCGGAGGCGTGCCGGAACTCGCGTCGCCTCCGTACCACGTGGCCATGACCGTCTCCGCCGGCTTGCCCTGGGGCGAGTAGTCGGTGGCGATCCACTCCCCGGCCGGAGATCCCGCGTACCACTTCCACGCGAAACCGCCCGCGAACCAGGGACGATCCCACCACACGCGGAAGAGCGCCTCGTAGGCTCCGGACTGCGCCTCGTAGTTGGCTGGCACTCCCCGCGCCCGGCGCCCCTCCGGCAACTCCCACTGGCGGCCCGCCGCGCCGTCCACGCTGCGGTACCCGAACTCGGCGAAGAGGACGGGCTTCCCCGTGGAGAGGGCGACCTCGCGCAACTCCTCGCTCCACGGCTCCCACGCCTCGACCAGCGTCTCCACGTCCGGCGTGGCGTCGTCGGTGAGGGGGAAATAGGCGTCCACGCCGACGAGGTCGAGCGCGTCCCAGAATTCGATCCGGGCGTACTTGTCCCAGTTCGCGGCGTACGTGAGGCGGCCTCCGTAGATCGCCCGCACCTCCTCGATGAGCGACCGCCAGTAATCGGGCCGCGCGAGCGCCACGAGATCGACCTCCGTGCCCACGCTCATCATCTCCACGTCCATCGAATCGGCGACGTGCGCGAACCGGAGGATGTACTCCCGGTACCCCGAGAGGAACATCTCCCAGTCCTCCTCCGTGTCGGGCTCGAACTCCCCCGGCCAGCCCTGTCCGCGCACCCAGAGATGCGGCTTGAGGAGTACGGAGAGCCTGCTCTCCCTCGCGTATTCGATCGTCTTCGCGACGCCCTCCGTCCTTTCGCCCCAGAACTGGCGTTCGCGATCGAACGCGACGCGCGGCTGGGCGGGGTCCACGAAGGCGTAGGGGACGACGGCGACCCAGTTCGCCCCCGTATGCGAGGCGCGAACGAGTGCATCGGGCGCCATCTCGCGCCGCGGGGCGGAGAAGGAGACGCCGCGAATCTTCTGTTCCGGCCGGATGTTCGCCGTGGCGGCGGCGAGGGGCCCGGACATGGCCGGATCGTTCCCCGCTCCGGCCGCGCCGCAACCGGCGAAGACGGACAATGCGGCCAGCGCCGCGACCTGCACGCGCGCAGCGAATCTCTTCGTTTTCATCTATACCATCGTGCCTTTCGGCAATCCGAATCTCAACACGTTCGCGACCCGTTCCATGCGAGCCGCTCCCCACCCCCTTACGAGCCGCGACCTCGTATCGGGTTCACGCCCCGTGCGGCCGCGGCGTCACACTTGAACGAATTCGCGGCCGGGAGTCTCTTGTGCCCATGAGTACACCCGGGAGCGCGGAACCCTTCGACTTCGACGGCGACTACGGCGGCGACTACGAGTACATCGCCCGCACGGTGATACCCGGCTACCGGAGCTCGTTCCGGCAGGCGCTCGCGCTCCTCGGGGGACGCGTGGGCCCGAGTCCGCGGGTGCTCGTCGTCGGGGCCGGAACCGGCATCGAGCTGGTCACCTTCAAGACGGCGCAACCCGGCTGGCGGCTGACCGGCGTCGATCCGTCGCGCCAGATGATCGAGATCGCCAGGCGCCGGATGCGGGAGGCCGGCGTGGGCGACGGCGTCCGCCTCTTCCACGGACACGTCTCCGACCTCGAGGAAGACGGCTTCGCGGCCGCGACCTGCTTCAACGTCATGCACTTCCTCCCGGACGACGGCGCGAAGCAGTCGCTCCTGCGCGACATCGCCCGCCGCCTCGCGCCCGGCGCCCCCTTCCTCCTGTTCGAACTTCACGGGGACCGGAGCGGCCCCCGCTTCGACGAACTCTTCGCGGCGTGGAGCCGCTACTGGAAGATCCACGGCATGGCAGAGGCGGAGCAGGCCGCGTTCAGGGCCAGGATCGACGAGGGCATCCACTGGGCGTCGGAGGCGCGCATCCTCGAACTGCTCGCGGAGGCGGGGTTCGAGGACACGTGGCGATACTACCGGGCGCTCCTCTACGGCGGCTGGATCGCGCGCCGCGCGCGGTAGCATCGCGCGGGGGACGTTCCCGCGGGAACGTGGGTCAGCCCTTGCGCGCGAGTTCGGGGAAGTAGCTGGCGAAAAAGCCGCGATCGCGGGTGAGAAAACGGTCGCACGCGGCGACGGCGTGGGCGCCGATCAGAAAGTCCGTGATGATGCGGTCCTGGGCGCCTCCGGACTGGCGGTACCGTCCCCAGCGGCGCCCCGCATCGTGGGCGATGCCCGAGTCGATGGGGGAGACGACGGCGTTGACCTCGCGCAGCGCCCGGTCCAGCGCATCCCGGTCGGGGAAGGCGGGGGCCAACTCGGCGTACACGACGTGAGAGACGATGATCGCGCCGGCGTCGTACGCCTCCACCAGCCACTCCTTCGAGGTGGGGCCGTGCCGCTCATCCGGCAGGAAGATGTCGAGGAGGACGCTCGTATCCACGGCCGTGATCATCGGCCCCGGATCTCCTCGAGATAGTCGTCCGTGCTCCCGCCCGTCCCCAGAATGCCGTACACCCGCTCCACGGGGTGCCCGGCGACCGTTCTCTTGCGGATGAGGAGACCCCCGTCCGTTGGAACGAGTTCGACTTCGACGTTGTGATTCATCCCGAAGCGGTCCCTCAGCTTCTTGGGGATCGTGATCTGCCCCCGCTCCGATATGCGCATGTTCCGGGTCCGATGATTCGAGGTATGAATATTGACGACGGAAAATCATATTTTAATATCCATACCTTGAGCAAGGGTCGGGCGGCGTACAGGCGACGGGGCGGGCGACGCGTTGCCTGGAGTTGCGCTGTCGGACAGCATGGTACGGGGGACCGTCAACGGAGGATCAACGCGGCAGGGAGCGGGTAGGAACCCACCATGAACGGATCGGGAACGCGCACGCGACGGGTTGCGCTACCGGCCCGCCTCCTCGCGGCTGCGGCGGCGGTCACGGCGGCGGCTCCGGCGGTGGCGCCCCCCGCGGGCGGGATTCTGGCGCAGGAGCGGCCACCGGAGGCGTCCGGAGAACCCTCCGGGGAATCGACGGTTCTCATGCTCTGGGGAGGCGTCCGGGCCGATGGCGAACTCGTGCTTGAACCGGCTTTCGCGTATGAGGGGAGGGCCCACGGCCCCGGGGCGCCGGGCGACTACCGGGTGCGGGGGCTCGACGGCGAGGGGGAGACGCTGTTCTCGATCCGCTTCACGCCGGGCGAGATCTCGGATGGGAGCAAGGGCTTTTCCTACTCGATTCCCTTCGATCCTGCGTGGACGGAGGCGCTGGACCGGCTGGAACTCAGCGGGCCGGAGGGGGTCGCCACCGTGGACCGGGAGGCGGGAGTTCGGGCGATGATGGTGATCGACCGCGCCACCGGGCAGGTGCGGAGCATCACGCGCAATGGAGCCGCCGCACTCCCGGCGGAGTTGGAAGCGGACAGTTCCCGCGTTCGGATCCTCCGCGGGCTGCCGCGTCCCCCGGGCTGAGGCCGGGTGGACAGCCCCCCCGACCGTGTTAGCTTGAACCGCGCCGGGCGAAGGCCCCGTCGGGTCCGCCCCGCTTCGCGGCCGGGTAGCTCAGCTGGTAGAGCAACGGACTTTTAATCCGCAGGTCGTGGGTTCGACCCCCACCCCGGTCATTCCTTCCCGCGCCACCCCGCGCCCACCCGCGCCACCCGCGCACGGGCACCGCCCCGCTGCGTTAGTTCCAGCGATAGGCGAGGCGGGCGTAGTAGTAGCCGCCGTTCGAGCCGAAGGGCGTTCCGGGGCCGTAGCGATTGCCGGAGAACGCGGCCCCGGGGTTCTCCTCCGGGTACCGGTTCAGCGCGTTCTGCCCTCCCACGGTGAAGGTGAGCGATTCGCCGATCGACCAGGCCGCCTCCAGGTCGACGAGCACGTTTCCGGGATATGAGACGTCGTCCCGGGCATCGAACCAGCCGCCGTAATGGCTCAGGCGCCCCATGAAGCTCAGCCGGCCGAGCCCGTGCTTCCCGGTCAGGATCCAGCGCGTCTGCGGGAGGCCCTCCTCGAGCTGGCGAATGCGGGTGTCGTCGACCTTTACCGGATCGAACTTCGTGACGCGCGTGTCGGTGCGGTTGAAGGCGAAGCTGATCGTGCTTCGTCCGCGGAGAGCGGGGGGTGCCCAGGTGGCGACGACGTCGAGACCCTGCGTGCGGGTGCTGAAGTCGTTCGTGAAGAAGCGGAACTCCTGCAGGTTGCGCGCGCTCACGATGCCCTCTTCGACGAGTCTCGTCTGTTCGTCCGGGGTGAGATTGAAGCGCTGCGTCAACGCGATGCGATCGGATACGACCACACGGAAATAGTCCGTCGTGAGAAGGAAGGACCCGAGATCCAGCACGGCGCCGGCCGCGAGGTTGCGGGATTTCTCGGCGTCGAGCGGGACGCCCCCGCGGAGCGCCGCAACGGCCGAAGTGGAGGGAATCGTGCCGCTGTTCACCAGGTCGCCGAGTTCGCGGTCGAAGATGGTGGAGACGTTGAAGGCGTTTTGCTGGCCGGGCGTCGGCGCCCGGAAGCCCGTGCTCAGGCTGCCGCGGAGGGCGAGGCTGCCCGTGAGGCTGTAACGCCCCGCGAGCTTGCCGTTCAGCGTCGAGCCGAAGTCCTCGAAGTTCTCGAAGCGGAGGGCTCCGCCGAGGGTCCATCGGGCGTTTCGGTAGTCCCGCAGTTCGGCGTCCGCGTAGAGGGCGGTGTTCGTCCGGTGCCAGTCGCCGGCCGCGATGGGACTGAAGCCGGGAAAGCCGTTGGAGCCCGCGCTGAACCCCTGCGGCGCGAGGGAGCCGATCGTCCAGGCGTCGTCCTCGCCGAGCCCGATCGTGAAGTGCTCGTCCCGCCACTCGAACCCCGCCGCCAGGTCGAGCAGGTCGCTCACCGTGTACGCCGCATCGACGTTCAGGTTGACGTCGGCCTGTCGGGAGAGCCCCGGATCGAACTCGGTGGGCGTGTCCGGCCCCAGCGAAGCGTTGACGGTGTTGAAGATGAAGAAGTCCACCTCGTTGGTGCCGTAGTTCGCGCTCACGTCCCATTGCAGGCGGCCGATCTGACCCTCCACGCCCGCCACGAGCGCGGCGTCCCTCAGGTCTCCCCCGAACTGCGGGGTGAAGCCGCCCGGGAACAGTTTCTGGAAGGTGAAGCAGTTCGGATCCGAGAGGACGTGACCCAGGGCGGCCGGATCCGGCAGGCCGTCGGTGACCCGGACGACGGGACAGCCGGCGGAGCCGTCGAGGACCCCGTCCTGCGCGTCGAGGAGGTCGCCGATGAGGAGCGTCTCCCCGCCATCGAGGCTGAACACGCCGCTCCGCGTATTCGGGTTGCGGTAGAAGAAACCCCTCGTGAGGCGCTGGCTCGCGTAGTTCACGTGCGCGTAGGCCTTCGTGCCGCTGCCGAGGAAGTAGCCGAAGTTGCCCCACAGCTTGAGGTCATCCTCGATCTCCGGCGCGCCCCAGATCTGGGCCGGGTCCCGCACGTGCGTGTTCCCCCGGGAGACGAGGAGCGCCGCGTCCGCCCGCTGCACGCTGCGGTTGCTCGAGTTCGAGCGCCCGTACTCGGCGCTCAGGTTCGCGAAACCCGTCGCGCCGAGGGGCAGTCCGGTGTTCCCCGATATCGTGTAGCCTTCGCCCCCGCCGTCGCCGAAGCCGCCGCCGCGCACCTCGAGCGCGCCGCCGGAGCGGGCGTCCTTGAGGTGGAAGTTCATGACGCCGGCGATGGCGTCGGAGCCGTACTGGGCCGAGGCGCCGTCGCGCAGGACCTCCACCTGGCGCAGCGCGATGGCGGGAATGCTCGAGAGATCCGGGCCCTGCGCGCCGTCGGCGAGGCCGTTCCCGATCCAGGTGATGACCGCCGCCCGGTGGCGCCGCTTTCCGTTCACCAGCACGAGCGTATGGTCCGGGGCCAGGCCGCGGAGGTTTGCGGGCCGGACGATGCTGGCCGCGTCTCCCACCGCCTGCGGGTTGATGTTGTAGGAGGGAATCGTCGTTCTCAGGAGGTCGCCGATGTCCGTGTCCCCCTGGTCGAGCAACTCCGAGGGGGCGAGCGCGTCGATGGGAACCATCGATTCCGTGGCCGTCCGGGGTCTCGACCGGCTGCCGACGGCGACGAGGCCGGCGACGGAGATCACGGTCGGGGTCAGGGGGATCTCGACCACAACGACGGAGTCGTCCACGACGGTCGCCTCGCGGGATTCGATGGCGTAGCCGAGGAGCCGGACTTCCACCCTGACGGTCCCGGCCGGGAGGTTCGCGATGCGGAAACGCCCCTCGAAGTTGGTAATCCCGCCGTAACCGAGCCCCGGCAACGAGACCTGCGCCCTCGGCAGACCCGCTCCCGTTTCCGCGTTCCGCACGATCACGTCGAGCCCGCCCTGTCCGACGACCCCGGCCGGCACCGCCAACAGCCCGAGCGCCACAACAACGAGAATCCTCCGCACTTTCCGGATCTCCTCCTCTCCGTACCTGCGTGTGCTGTCCACTGCGGCGTGAATCTGTGGTCCGTCGGTGGAGGATGGAAAGATGACGCTGGCGGACCGGATGATGGCGGAACGGTACCGCGCGACGCAGCTTGTCGCTGTGCGCCGCGCCGGGGGGCGCACGGAGTCGGGCGGGTAGCGAGAAAGGGAGCCGAATGTGAAAGCCATCGGGTGGCTTGCGGCGTTCGCGGCCGTCACGCCGCTGCTGAGTCACGGATCCGTGGCGGCGCAGACCGCGTTCGGTCTCAAGGGCGGCGTGACCTGGGCCGATGCCGCCTTCATCGACCAGTTCACATCTGAAGCGCTCCTGCGAAAGGCGGGGGGCGGTTTCGTGACTCTGCCCCTGTCGGAGCGCGCGACGGTCCAGCTCGAAGCGCTCTATCTCGAACGGGGGTTCTCGACCACGGGCCTCCACCAGGACGGGTCGAAGACGAGGATGTCCTACCTGGATTTTCCCATCCTGCTCCGGTTCCGGTTGACGCCGGCGCCCGCGCGCGTGCGGCCGATTCTCCTGGCGGGAGGGTATTGGGGACACGAGGTCGGCTGCCGTCTGGAGGGCGGCGTGGCGCAGTTCGAGGAGAGCAACAGCTGCGAGGGCCGCTTCCGGCGGCGCGGCGTTGCGGACGTGGGTCTGGTCGTCGGCGCGGTCGTCGAGGCGGCGGTGATCGACGCCTGGTTCGTGACGCTCGAAGCCCGCTACCACTACGGGGTGCGGAACCTCCACTGGGACCCCGCGTCCGATGGGGCGAAGGCGCGCAACCTGACGGCTCTGGTCGGCGTTGGAGTGCGGGTCGGAGGATGACCCGTAGCCTGGCCGGCTAGGCTAGCGGTCGGCTGGCGGGCGGCTAACCCTCGGCTAACCGTCCTGTTGCCGGCCGGTCGGCGCGCGGGTTAGCGTCAACGTTCCGGGCGGTTCGGGGGTTGAGGTCGTGGGGACTGTGCTCGAGGAGGTCTCGATTTGAAGCTGACGGTACTCACGGCCGCCGTGGTGCTTTTTGCCGGATTCGAGGGATTCGGCGCCGACCGTGCCGCGGCCCAGGAGCAGCGCGCCACGGAACGTGACGCCGCCGCGAGCGAGCGGTGGCGCAGGTGGCGGAACTACAACCGCTACCCCGGCCCCATCCCCACGCCCGAGGAGTGGGAGCCCCCCGCGGGACCGATCCGGATCGGCCTCCAGGTCGGTCACTGGCGCGCCATCGAGGCCCCGAACGAACTCCGCCGCATCCGCTACAACGGAACGCGGTGGCGGGAAACCGCCGAGTGGGAAGCGAACCTCGTCATCGCCCGGCTGGCGGGCGCGGAACTCGAGGCGCTGGGCTACGAGGTCGACCTCCTCCCCGCCGTCGTGCCCCCCGGCTACCGGGCGCACCTCTTCATCTCGATCCACGCGGACGGGAGCGACAGCCCCGCGGCGTCGGGATACCGGGTCGCCGCCCCGCGGCGCGACGCGACCGGACGCGCCGAGGCCGCAGCGCGCCTGCTGCGGGAGACGTACGGTACGGCGACCGGACTCAAGCACCTGCCCGCGCTGACCCGCCGCATGGAAAACTACTACGCCTTCAACTTCCGCCGGTACGAGCACGCGCTGCATCCGATGACGATCGCGCTGATCATCGAGACGGGGTTCATGACCAACGCGCGGGACCGCGAGATCATCCTCGGTGCGCCCGAGAGGGCCGCGCGCGGGATCGTTGAAGCGATCAAGACGTTCCCGGTCACGCGGCAGCCGGCCGCGCCGACCCCGGGCCGGCAGGACGGCCGGCAACCGCGACCCGCGAGGTTCAGCGGCAGTTGAGCCCGAACTCAGCCCGAACCGTCGCGCCCCACGATCCGGCACGGTCGCCAGTTCCTCGTCCAATGTTCGTCGGTTCGCACATGGCCGACGCGGACGCTCTTGCAGACGTTGTCCGGAAAGTCCTCTGACGGGAACCCTCGCGCCAACCGCAATACCAAACCCTCCCGTTCACCACCGAGCGAGGATGGCTCGCCGTGGACCCGCTCCATGAGTGCGCGTGCCTCGGCGACGGAACCAAGAACGCCTTCGAACAGGACCGGCACAACGGGGATTTCCAAACGCTCTGCATAGGCCGTGAGATCCTCAAACGCTGCAAACGCGCCGTCTCTGCCACGAAGCGCAAAGGCATAGAACGTCTCGTGCTCCGCCACGGGCTCGTACGCGATGCTGTGCACGCCGTAGATGTCCTCACCGTAGAGATATGCATCCGGCTCGTTCACCTTCCATGCGTGATGCTTCTTCACCATCGCCATCCACTTGCCGTTTGAAGGCGCCCCAACGCTGCGGCCATACACTTCACCTGCATGCAGGAGCGTGTTGCCACCGTCCAGTTTCTCCGTCACTACCACGGGCTCGCCGACAAACCGATCCGGATTCCCATGCACGGCATCCCCCCGGCCAAGGGCGGGGGACCAGGGCCAGTAGGGCGTACTGGGATATTTGGCGCTCCACGAAATGCCGGAACGACTCTTCACGAGGACCGCTTACGCCGAGCCGCCTTCGAAATCTCGTGCGGGCAAAGCTCATTGACTTCCACCCCCAATGTCTTCATCAACGCATCCTCCTCACGCCAGTCGCTGTCGGTCGCATTCAGAACGACCGCTCCCGAAACCACAGCAACGGCAAGGAATTTGCGGTCGGAGCGGTCGAACGCATTCTCGGGTAGCTCTTCGTAGCCCCGTCGGTCGTCCTCGCTGGGTGTCACGGCGACTCTTCGCACCCGATGATTCTGACCCTGGTAGTTGAATACGTGCCTCAGGTATGCATCGCCGACACCCGGCATTCCCGACAGGTTCAGTCGGTCCATGTATTCCTTGAGAATGGCGCCCCCGTCGTCGATTGCGACGACCTCCGTCGCAACCACGGACTCCAGCTTCTCCACGCAGGCCAATTGGCATTGTTCGTCCGCGTGCGTGTCGCGCCCGTTGGCCGCTACCGCAACGTTCGTGTCCACGACGAACGCCGTCATCCCGACTGTGCGATCCGTCGTTTCAAGGAAGCCTTGGAGATCGCCGCGATCTCACCCATCTCATCTCCGAAGAACTTGTCGGGCCAGTTCTCGATCTCCCCCCACTCGTTCAGGAGCAAGTCGGAAACCTGCGCCTCGCCTCGCTTGGAGGAAACGAAATACAACTTCACGTCTTCCGCGGATGCTCTCTCTTCAGCCACTCGACGCTGTAGACGCCGCATCAGGTATTCACTGTGGCTCTCCACGACGATCTGCACGTCTCGCACCGTGGCCACGTTCAACATGACGTCAGCCAAGCCGCTTTGCACAGCGGGGTGGAGGTGGATCTCCGGCTGCTCCATGAGCACTGTCGAACCTTCCGGGACGTAATAGAGCAGCACGAGCACCGGCAGTACCTGTGAGACGCCGAATCCGACATCTGTCAGCGGTGTCGAGGCGCTCGACGGGAACGTCTTGACCATCGCCCGGTACAGGTTGCTTCCCTTGGCGATCTCCTCCAGATGGAAATCGTGGATCAGTCCCAACGTGCGTAGCCAGTACGCGATCATTTCCTGGAAGGTCTTCCTGCGCCTCCTGTAACCAAGGCTCCTCATCTGCCCATGCATCGTGGCGGCAAGTATCGCGTCTACCGTACGTTCGCCGCGCTGGCCCACATCCTCCGGACTCGATCCGGCCCAGTGATACTCTCGCTGCGGATACTCCCGCAAGGGACCAAGATAGTAGATGGAATCCATCAACTTCTCATATGCCAGCTCGAAATCACCGAGGAAAGCTGTATTCTGATAGTAACTCCTCGCCTGACCGGGAAAGAGGTGGGTCTTTACGGGAGGCGGCAGATGCCAGGCACGTCCCGGGTTTCGAATAAACGAGATAACCGGCGGGTCGGCTACCAGTTCGAATTTCCGCTTTGCGCTGGACTTGGGTCGCAGCAGAAAATCCACATTGTCGAACCGATACGCCAGTTTGCGAGGCGACAGGCGGGCCTTTTCCAACCCTACTTCGTATCGCGTCTCAAGACTGCTCGCTTCCAAGAGCGGCGTGGTGGATCGCGTCAGTTGGTCCGTGATTCTAAGCGGCTTGGGTAACTTCCATTCGAGGAGCCAGCGAATTGTCTTTTCCTCGTCATGCCCATAGACCACGTCCGCGAACGTCCCGAGGTTCACCATTTCCGCACGTCCGCCAAAATCGAGGACGATTCCGCGGTCCGTGGCATTTTTGGTCTGTTTGAGCAGCAGGAGGAGATGAAGAAGGCTGCTCTTGCCGGCGCTGTTGGCTCCGAAGAAGCCAGTCACTCTGCGGAGCGCCAGGTCGGCGTCCCGCCACGCCTTGAAATTCTCGAGCTTAAGGCGCGTCAACATTTTCGTGGCCCCCGCGGGAGATCCCGGTGTGGTCGTATCGGCATTCTGGACCCCCCTTTGCCTCTTGATTCTGGAATTGCGGATGCTAGACGAGCACTGTCCGGCCTGCAAGCGACGGATCGCGCGTGCGACCGGCGCCGACGGCGGAACGCCGAAGACGGATACCGTTGATGGCGTCGGCGCACGGACACCGTGTCCCGCTCAGCGGCAGTTGAGACCGGGGCTCTCCGGCAGTCCCTCGGTGCTGGAGGCCGCGAGCGCGTTGAAGAGGAGCTTGAACGTGTTGCGCGGCTGTCCGCGGAAGTGCGGGCGGAACGCGAACAGCACGACCTGCCCCTCGCCGACGCCGATCTGCGCGGCCGCCGGGTAGCCGGCGAGCACATCCTCGCCGCCCAGCGTCCAGCCGCTCACGAGGAAATCCGCGTCGGCGTAGCAGACGGGGGTCGAAATTCGGCCGAGGTTCGCGCCGCCGTCCCCCGCCACGCCGCCGCCCCCCGCCGCGCCGCCGCCCCCCGCCGCGCCGCCGCCCCCCGTCCTCTCCAATACCTGGCTGCGGGAGAAGAGGGCCATCGCCGCCTCGTCCATCCCGTAGCCGAGCGGGTGCGAGGGGTCGACGTCGAGTCGGATGACGGATCCCGGGATGAAGAACTCCTGCGACGAGAGCCCCCGCGCCCGATTCCGGAAGGGAAGGCCGAAGGTCTCGATCGCGTAGTCCACGGCCTGGTCGAAGGCGACGAGCCAGCCCCCGGCCTCGACGAAGGCGCGAAGGGCCGCGGCGCCTGGTTCGCCGAGCCCGCCCGTGTACTCCTCCGGCATGGTCTCCGGCAGGTTCCCGTTCGCGATCCCGCCCGAGGCCTGCGAGGGGAGGAGGATGACGTCGAAGCGGGACAGGTCGCCGCTCCGCACGTCCGCGTCCCACACGTTCTCCCACTCGAAGCCGTACTGGTCCAGCACCCAGCGGGTCCAGCCCTCGGGCATCGGGGCCTGCCACGAGCGGTAGATCGCGACGCGCGGGGGTCGCGCTTCGGCCACGGCGCCGGCGGAGGGTGCGGAGGAGATCCCGGTGAGCGTGAGTCCGTGGTCGGCGGCGAGCGTGCGCGCCTCATCGGCGGACAGATCCGGCAGCCAGTACGACCCGGCGGGCACCTCGCCGTTCGGCGTCGCGAGCATCTCCACGGTGCGGAAGCGCTCCTGAGGCAGCCCGCGGTACATCGAGTTGGCGTTGCCGTGCACGGCGAACCCGGACGCCCCCTCGCCGCGCACCTCGCCGATATCGGACGAGACTTCACCCCATTCGCCCGGCGGCATGTCGAAGGGTTCGTCCACGTTCACCGCATTCAGTCCCATCTGGAAGCGGAGTTCGTAGCCGGTCATGTCGTACGGAGGATCCGGCGGTCCGCCGGGATACTGGCGCCGGTCGGGGTATTCCTTGGGCTCCATCAGGTCCACCACGTACGGCCGGAAGGCCTGGGGCGGAATCACGTACGACCCGGCGGGGAAGGCGAGTTCACCCTCCGGTCCCGATACGGAGAACGGTTCCGACGCGCGCAGGAATTCGATCCCGGACTGCGACATCAGACCCATGAACTCGACGACCGCGCCCGGATCGTGCGAGGCCCGGGGGTCGAGCACGTAGGCGAACGGCCCGCCCTCCGCCGCGTTTCCGCGCTCGATCTGGCGACGGCCCATGAGGTAGTGGTTGAAGAGGTACTCTTCCTTGAGCTTCGCGCCCATGTCCGCCACGGCCTTCGCGGCGGTCATCATGTAGTCCATGGCATCGCGCAGGTGCCAGCAGCCGCCGAGCCACGGGTTGTTGTAGTTCGTCGACGGCGTCTTCGCGGGCAGGTTCCCGGCGCGCGCGCCGAAGGTGTCCGGGATTTCGTCCTCGTCGTAGCAGCGGGGCGTCGCGTACCCCGCGCCCGCCGTTTCCGTCAGGAACCCGAGCATGTTGTGATAGTCGGGCCCGCCTCTCATCGACCCGTTCCACCACAGGTCGAAGACGATGCCGCTGTTGACGCCCGGCTTCCCCTCCTCGTCGAAGCGGCGCCGCATCGAATGTCCCATCTGGTTCAGGGAACTCACGACGAGCGGATCGAGGTGCGGGTTCACGGGGTTCTCGAAGGGCGGCATCCAGATCCGCCCGGGGAAGGGGCTCGACTGATGCTGATTATAGACGATCTGCGGGAACCAGTTGTGATAGAGCTGCCGCGTCACCGCCCGCGTCTCGACCTGCGTCAACATGTACCAGTCACGATTGTTGTCGTGCCCGATATAGTGATGATAAAGCTCCGGGACGCGCGCCATCTCGAATTCGCCGCCCACATTCGACATATACCAGTCGGCGACGATATTCAGGCCGTCCGGATTCATGTTCGGCATCAGGAGGACGACCGCGTTCTCCCGCACACGCCGGGTCTCGGGGGACTCGTCCGTCACGAAGTGGCGCGCCATCTCCGGCATCAACTGCCCGTGGGCGACCTCCGTCGCGTGCAGCCCCCCGTCGATCCACACGACGGCGACGCCTTCTCGCGCGAGCGCCCGCGCCTCCTCCTCGGCGAGGACCGATCCGTAGCCTTCGTCCGGATCGCGCGCGTAGGCGAGCGTCCGCGTGATCTCCTTGATCCGTTCCAGGCGCCGGAGGTTCGATGGCGAGGAGATCGCCGCGAGGTAGAGGGGCTCGCCCCGGCTGCTCTCGCCGATCTGCTCCAGCGCCATGCGGTCGGTGGAAGCCGCGAGCGCCTCGAAATACGCCTTGATCCCGTCGTAGTTCGTGAGCTTGTAGTCCTCGCCGGGCGCGAACCCGATGACCTCCGCCGGGGTCGGCACGTCGCCCCCCCCGCCGCCGGAGTCCGTCGCGCACCCCGCGATCAACGCGACCCCCAGCAACGACCCCAGCACCATGCGCCCGCTCATGTACGGTCTCCCTCGCGCGGGACGGTCGTATCGATGCCCCGGACGAAGCCTCGAGCGGCCTCGATGGGTTCGAGCGGAATCAACGCTACGCGTCCTTTGAAGGGCAGCACCTGCACTTGCTGCCCGGGCTTGAGCCCCAGACGCTCCCTCACGGTCCGGGGGATCACGATCCGGTAGCGGGAAGAAATCGTGACGATGCTCACGGGTTGCCCTCACGTTGGCTGAAGTCCATCGCGCTTGCCAACCTACGCATCGGCCCGGGTGCTACAAGACGCAGCGGCGCTCAGCGGGAGATGATTCGGACGACGCGGCCGGCGTGGTCGACGACCTTGATGGGGCCCCGGAGGATGTCGTCGCCGTAGGGGATCATGCGTGCCGGGGTGGCGCGGGCGCCGCCCGTGGATCCGGGGACCCGGTAGAGTTCGGCGAGCCCGACCTTGACGGAGTAACCGAGATCCGCCAGCGACTGGACGGTGATCAGGCTGAGGAGATCGCGTTCGCCCGCCGCCTGGAACGGTGTGAGCAACTCGTGGCCCAGCACGGATTCCCGCCAGTGGGAGTCCGCCGCTGCCGGTGCCGACGTGTTTTCCACGGGCACCTTCTCGCCGTCGTCGTAGCTTGCCCCGCCTCGCTCGTCGAACGCGGCGATGGCGAGCGGGCCCGTAAAATGCGCGTCCGCTCCCGAGTTGTGGCGGGAGGGGTTCCGGAGCAGACCGTGGTCGACCCAGACCGTCCCGATCCCCAGCACGTGGCCGATCTCGTGCAGGATCACCTCCTCCACGTCCTTGAGGTTTCCTTCTTCCTCGAGCTGCGCGAGGTCCGCCGCGTCGAGTTCGAGGGCGCCGACGGCAGGCAGGCGGGACTCATCGCGGACGACGCAGGGGCCGGCCCGGGCGAGGACGCCATCCACGCCGTCGATCTCCCGGACGGACGCCACCATCACGATGTCGTCGACGGTGCCGATGCGCTGATCCGTCGTGATATCCCAGCAGCCGGGGGCCACATCCTGGCCGAGAGGGACATCGGAGAGTTCCGTATCCGCCAGAATGGCCGACCAGAAGTCCACCGCGTCCTCGAAGGCCTCCGCCTGCGAGTCCGTCAGCGCATCCAGCTGGATCACGTCGATGTCGAAGGGTCGCGCCGCCGCTTCCCGCACGGTCACGGGGAAGGAAAGCTCGGCCCTCGCGCCCGGCGGGTCGGTCGCCGTCAGGGTCACCGTCGTGGAGCCCGCCGCGACGGGCGTCAGCGTCACGACGTCGCCCGCGACCGTCACCGCGGTCACCGTGGCGTCGGCGCTGGCGGCCGAGAAGCCCAGGTCGGCCCCCTCGGGATCCCGGAAGTAGTCGCCTGCAATGAGCATCGTCGGGTGGCTGCCCGCCTGCATCCGCTGGAGCGCGACTTCACGCTCCGGCACTGGCGGGGCGTTCACTCCCTCCCCGAAGAGGATGAGCGGGTCCCCCAGTCCGATCTCGATTCCCGTCACCCATCCCGGGACTGGGGGCGCCGGGCCCGCCACCACCTGAACCTCGCTCTGGCCGCCCTCCGTCGCGGTCACGGTCACCTCCGCGCTCCGTTCGCTTCCGGCTTCGAGGACCGCCGACTCCGACGAGAGCGTGCCGCCCCGGGCGGAGAGCGGAACCGTCATGGCGAACGGCGCCGCGGCGGCCACGGAGAGCGCGATCCGGGCGGGACCGGTGGCGGCGGGATCCCGATTGTCGGTCCGCTCGAGTTCGGGTGCGAGCGCGAAGGGGGCCCCCGGGTTCTCCGCCAGCAGCAGCGTGTCGAGGCCGGACAGACCGAAGAACACCCGCTCCGGCAGCGCGGCCAGCCGGTTTCTGTCCAGTTGCAGCACGCGGAGCGAGGAGAGGCCCGAAAACAGCCCCGCCGGGAGCCCGGCGAGCCGGTTGCCGTACAAACGCAGCGACTCCAGTCGGGAGAGGCCCGCGAACGCACCCTCCGGGATCGCTTCCAGTCGGTTCCGGTCGAGCCGCAGCTCGGTAAGGCCGCCGAGGCCCGCGAACACGCCTGCGGGAAGCGTCTTGAGCCCGGTGTCCTGCAGCAGCAGGCTCTCCAGTTCGACGAGGCCGGAGAAGGCGCCCGCCTCCAGCGCCCCGATCCGGCCGTTGCCGAGGTAGAGCCATTTCAGGCTGGCCAACCCGGCGAAGACGCCGTCGCCCAGGGTCGTGAAGTCGTTGCTGCCCATGTGCAGCCGCGCCAGGCTCGTGAGTTCCGCGAACGCGCCCGCCGGCAGCGTGGCGAGCGCGTTGGCACGCAACTCCAGCGTCTCGAGGGACGCGAGTCCCGCAAACGACTCGGCGGACAGCGTGGTCAGGGCGTTGTCGCCCAGATCCAGCGTCTTGAGCCTCGCCAGCCCGGAGAACGCGTCGGCCGGCAGCGTCTCGAAACCGTTGTTCCGCAGGCGCAGCGTCTCGAGGCTCGGGAGATCGGCGAATACGCCCGCCGGAAAGTCGGTGAAGCCGACGTTGGAGAGGTCCAGGTTTCTGAGGTTGTAGAGGCCGGAGAGGTCGCCCGGCCTGAGGGTGGGGATCTCGGTGCCCGCGAGGTTGAGCGTCGTGATCCCCAGGTGCGCCGTCGTCACCGCCGAGCACCTTTCAGCGCGGCTCCGGACGGTGAGCGCGTCCCGGATCTCGGGAGTTCGATCGCAGACGCCTTCCGCGATCGTCACCTGCGTCGAGGTCGTCGCTCCCAGCTCATATCCCGCGCCCGCCGCGGGAGCATCCAGGCTGAAGAGGAAGGCTTCACTCGCCGGCTCGATGTCGTCGTCGTCGCGGATCGCGATCCGAACCTCGACGGCGCCCGTCCCCGCGGGAACGGACACCGAACCATCGGCACGATAATCCGCCGTGTCCGCGTCCGCGGTGGCCGGGTCTCCGTCCGGACCCAGCGTGTAGCGCACGATGATGGACGAGGTCGGCGGGGGATCGAGACGGACCGACACGATGGCATCGAGGCCCTCGGACGCTTCCGGCGACCCCGGCACGATGGTCGCCACCGGCGTCCGCGCGGGTCCGGGCCCCGGATCCGTGCTGCCGCCGCCGCAGCCGGCGATCGCCGCCGCGACGCACGCCAGCGCCCACTTGCTCCGTGTCGTGTTCACGATCAGGTCACCCCGCAGGCGCCCCGCAACGGGTCGCCTCTTCCAGATCCTCGTGCTCGAAGGCGGATTCCATCCGCATGATCTCCCTCCGGGAAGCGCCGAGACCCTCCGCGGTCCCGCGCCACGCGGAAACCGCCCACCCGACCTCGCCGACGATCCGCTTCGCGTCGTCGAGATCCAGACCATAGTAACCCGCGGTGGCCAGCGCGCGGTCCACCGACGCGGCGCCATCGTATTCGTCGATATACGTCTGCAGGACGCGGGGGCGGACGTCCGCAGGGGTCGGGTTCAGATCATAGGCCGGGGAAAGCCGCCAGCCCTGGCCGTCCTCGTACAGGAAACCGTGGTTGCGGAGGTGGTCGTCGGTATTCGAGATGAGGATGTTGAACACGACCCTGCGCCAGAGTTCGGTCAGGTCGCGCCTGACGGCCAGGCCGTGGCGCCGGAGGGCGTCCGCGATCTCGAGATAGGATCTCGACTCGCGGTCATCGGCGCCCAACATGCTCATCGCCGACAGGAACGGGACGCGACGGCCCGCTTCGCGGTCGAAGCGCCGCACGAGGAGGACCCGCCGCCCCGCGACCTGCTCGAATCGCCAGGCGGCAACGTCGATGCCGGCCCGCGCGGCGAGTTCGAGCGCGACGCCTTCCCACAGCACGAGATCGTAATCGTCCCGGGCACCGGGGAATTTCGCGATGGCAAGCCCGTGGGCGCCATCCCTCACGGCGGCCTTGGGGCGCGCGCCCCCGAGCGAGGCCCCGGGTCGGATCAGAAGGCGGAGATCCTCATCCCGTTCTTCCCGCCGCGTGACTCGCGTGGCTGCGGCGAGGAGCGGTTCCAGTTCGACGAGCGGCGGAACCCGCCTCTCCCCGGGCTCGGCGAGGAAGGGTCCGTCGCCTCCCAGCGAGAACCTCAGCGCCCCCACGCGCACTTCGTCGTCGACGCGAAGGAGGTAGTCGGATTCGAACAGCGCGCGGGGCGTCCGTCCCTCGCGCCGCGCGCGGCGAGCCTCCTCGCGGCGCATCAGGACGCGCCCCCAGCGATCGGGCGCCGAGTCGCCGATCGACCCGAAGAGCGCTCGCCGGGTATGAAACGGCCCGGGCCCGAGCGTCAGCGCCGGCTCCAGGGCGAACCGTCGCGGGTGGTCCAGCCAGCCGGGATCGTACTCGAACGTCGCACTCTCCCGGTCGCCACGAACTCTGACCCAGAGCCTTCCGACGAGGAGGGGCGTGGCGCTCAGGTCCAGGTGGACCTGTATCCGGCGTTCCACGTGGACCGCCTCAGTCGTCCCCGCGCTCACGCCGCGGGCGGGGGGCGGTGACGCGCACGCGCTGCGGAAGGCGTTCCTCGAGCAGGTCGAGCCCGAGTCCGTCCCGCCTGCGGTCGGCGAGTTCCGCCAGACCGTCCTCCATCCCCAGCACGAAGAGCACGGTCGCGTAGTTCCCCATCGATACGCCCGGATCGCCCCGCTCGACCTTGCCGAGGGTGGTCCGGCTGATCAGTGCCCGTTCCGCCATCGTCGCCGCGCGGATGCGGCGCCGGAGGCGGGCGTCCCTGATGTCGGAGCCGAGCTTACGGAGGATTCGCCGCACCGGAAGCGGCAACGTGCCGCGAATGTTGTTCGCCATCGTAATAACCATGATTATGGACGTTATACGATGTAGCGTACATTATCATGGTCGTTACGGCAAATTCACGGTGCTCCATACGCGCGGGGCGCCTCGTCGGCGGAGACGTAGCCGTCGAGGACATCCTCCCGTACCCGGTCGCCTGGGCGGCGTGCCGGGTCGCCGAGGCCGCCTCCCCCCGGCGTCTCGAGTACGATGCGTCGGCCGGGCGGTACGACCTCGCGGCCCTTGGGCCGGAACTCGCCGACGTCCGGCACATGGACCCGCCCCGCGGCCCCGTCGCCGCCCCCGTCGCGTCCCCGCGCCGGATTGCGCACGCGCTCGAACATCTTCGAGACGGCGAACGCCTCGCCCGACGCGTGCGAGATCTCCATCACCTGACCGAGACCGCCCCGGAACTCGCCGGGACCGCCGGAGTCGGCGAGATACTCCTTCCGCCAGAAGATGAGCGGCGCGACCGTCTCGGTGATCTCGATCGGCGTGCTGCGGACGCCGGAGGGGAAAGCCGTCGCCGACAGGCCGTCCTTGCCGGGGCGGGCGCCCGTGCCGCCGGCGTGGAAGGGGTTCACGACGAACGCCTCGCCGCCGTACGCGTGGGCGCCGGTCAGTCCCGGCCCCGCCATGATGACGGGGTTCCAGAGGCACGACGCGCCTTCCGCGGGGACGGCTCCGGGCTCCAGCGCCTGTTCGAGGCAGCCGAGGACGACATCCGGCAGCATCTGTCCGATCGCATGTCGCGCGGAGACGGCGGCGGGCGGGGGCGCGTTGAGCAGCGATCCGGGCGGGGCGGAGACTTCGATCGCCGCCAGCGACCCCGCGTTGTTCGGGACCTCGGAGCCGACGATGCAGCGCACGCCGAACGAACTGTAGGCGCGCGTATAGGTCACCGGGACGTTGATGCCGCGTGGCGACATGGGCGACGTGCCGTCCCAGTCGATCCTGATGGTCCCATCGGCCAGGACCGTGAGCGCGCACACGAGGTCGAGGTCCTCATCGTAGCCGTCGATCCGCATCCGGTTCCGGTACGTCCCCGGGCGGAGGGTTCCGATCCGTTCCCTCATCGCCCGGCGGGAGGTGGAGATGATCGTCTCCGCCAGCGGCTCGAGGGAATCGATCCCGAACTCCGTCATCATCGCCACCAGGCGCTCGCACCCCGTGCGGTTGCAGGCGGCCAGCGAGTAGAGGTCGCCCTGGGCGACATCCGGATCCCGCACGTTCGCCCGCACGAGCCGCATGAGCGTCTCGTCCACCCGCCCGCCGCGGATCAGGTAGCCGATGGGGAGGCGGATCCCCTCCTCGAAGACCTGGTTCGCGTCCGCCCCGAAGCCGCGTCCCCCGACGTCGGCGATGTGGCTCGTGGCCGCGAACAGGGCCACGGGGCGCCCGTCCAGGAAGGTCGGCGTGACGACGGTGAAGTCGTTGAGGTGTCCCGTGCCCTCCCAGGGATCGTTCGTGATGAGGACATCGTCCTCGCCGAGCGTCTCCACGGGGAAGTCCCGGAGGAAGAACCCGACGGAGGCGGCCATCGCGTTGACGTGGCCGGGCGTGCCCGTGACCGCCTGTGCGAGCATGCGTCCGGAGAGGTCGAACACGCCGGCGGAGAGGTCGCCCGCCTCGCGCACGGGGGTCGAAAAGGCGGTGCGCACGAGCGTCCGGGCCTGCTCCTCCACCACGGAGAGCAGCCGGCTCCACATGATCTGCCCTTCTAGAGCGGCGATCCCGGTTTGCGCGCCGGTGGCCGCCGCCGCGCCGCCCGCCGCGGTGGCGCCCGCCGCCATGGCACCCGCCACAGCGTCTGCCGCGCCCGTCTCCGACTGCCGCTCGACGAGAAGGTGGCCGCCGGCCGCGACCCGCGCCGTCCAGCCGTCGGGGACCACGGTCGTCGTCTGATCCTCGGCGATCAGCGCCGGACCCGCGACTCGGATCCCCTCGGCCAGCTCCGTGCGGGTGTGGACGGCGGCCGCTGCCGACTCGCCGCCGGGACCGTCCCAAAGCTCGGTCCAGCGCTCAGGCTCCGGATGAGACGTTCCCGCGGGAACGTCCGCTTCGGCCAGTTGCCCAACTGGCGGGGTCCGCTCACGGGGTGACGTTCCCGCAGGAACGTCCGCGTCGCGCGTCGCGGGTGCCGACACGACGAGCGTCCAGCTCAGAATCTCGATGTCGAGTCCGGGGATCGTGCGTCCGTACACCGTCTCGTAACCGCGGTCGAACGCTTCGCGCAGCGCCGCCGCGTCCTCGAGGTCCTCCGGGAGGTCGACGCCGATTTCGTGGCCCTGGCCGACGTAGCGCATGTAGGCGCGCGCCTTCCCGCTCATCGGCGCACCCGGCGCTCCGTGCGACACCACCGCCACGGCCTCGTCTCTCATCTCATCGAACACCGCGCGGACCACGTCGGGGTCGAACCCGGACAGGCGCATGTAGCGGCTGCGCACGACCTCGTAGGAGATCGGTGCGAGGAGGAAGCCCACCGCCGAGCCGACACCGGCGTCGGCGGGGATGAGGAAGCGGTCCACGTCCAGCTTGTCGGCGAGCCGCGCCGCATGGATCGGGGCGGAGCCGCCGAAGGCGATGAGCGTGCGTCCGGCCACTCCCTTCCCCCACTCGACGGCGTGCGTGCGCGCCGCGTTGGACATGTTCTCGTCCACCATCTCGCTGATGCCGAGCGCGGCGAGCTTCGAGTCGAGCCCCAGTCCGTCGCCTACGCGCGTCGTGATCGCGGCTTCGGACCGCTCCCGGTCGAGGGAAATCGAGCCTCCGGCAAAAAACTCCGGATCGATCCGTCCCAGGACGACGTCCGCGTCCGTCACCGTGGGTTCGTCTCCGCCGCGTCCGTACGCCGCCGGTCCCGGCTCCGACCCGGCGCTCGCGGGCCCCACGTGGATCCGCTCCAGGTCGTCGACCCCCGCGATCGACCCGCCCCCGGCCCCGATCTCCACCATCTCGATGACGGGAATGCGCACCGGCAGCCCGCTCCCCTGCTTGAAGCGGTAGCTGCGCGCGACCTCGAACGTGCGCGAATGGAGCGGCCGGCCGCCGTCGATCATGCACAGCTTCGCCGTCGTCCCGCCCATGTCGAAGGAGAGCACGTCGCCCAGTTCCAGTTCGCCCGCGAGGTGGCTGGCGAGGATCGCGCCCCCGGCGGGTCCGGATTCGACGAGGCGGACCGGGGCCGCGACCGCGGAGTCGAGCGTCGTGAGCCCGCCCCCGGAGGTCATGAGAAGGAAGGGACAGGCGAGGCCCGACTCCCGCAGCGACTCCGCGAGTCCCGTGAGGTAGCGGGCCATGAGCGGCTGGACGTAGGCGTTCGCGCACGCCGTGGACTGTCTCTCGTACTCCCGCACTTCGGGACACACGTCCGAGGCCAGCGTCACCGGCAGCCCCGGCCGCCACTCGTCGAGGATCTCCCCGATGCGCCGTTCGTGCGCGGGGTTGGCGTAGCCGTGGATGAGCCCAACCGCGACGGACTCCACGCCCGCCGCCTCGAGCGTCGGGAGGAGCGCCCGCACCGAATCCTCCTCCAGCGGGACGAGGACGCGGCCGCGGTGGTCGACCCGCTCCTCCACCGGAAGCCGGAGACGCCGAGGCACCAGGGGCTCCGGCCGGTCGACCCCGATGTCGTACTGCTCGAAGCGGTTCTCGTGCGCCATCTCGAGCGCGTCGCGGTGCCCGGACGTCACGATCAGTGCGGTGCGGGCGCCCCGGCGCTCGATGATCGCGTTCGTGGCCAGCGTCGTGCCGTGGATGACGAGTCGGACGGCGGAAGGGGGAACGTCGGCCAGCCCCAGCACCTTGTGCACGCCCTCCAGCACGCCCCGCTCGGGCGCCGTGGCGGTCGTGAGCACCTTCGTCGTGACGAGGCGCCCGCCGGTCTCCAGCGCCACATCCGTGAACGTGCCGCCGATGTCGATCGCGAGCCGGGCTTCGGCCACGGGTCCGGCGCCCGGCTCCTTCGCCGCCGCGCCGCTCACCCGTCTTCCCGCAACGGGACGGTGTAGTTCAGCGCCAGGCGTCCGCCGTCCGGGTAGATCGTCTCGCCCGTGAGGTACGAGGCGTAGTCGCTCGCGAGGAAGACGGCCACCGTCCCGATCTCGTCCGGGTCCCCGAACCGTCCCAGCGGCGTGCGGGAGAGGATCGTGCGCCGCGCCTCCTCGTCGGCGATCACCGAGTCGAGGATGTCGGTGACGATCGTCCCCGGCCCGATCGCGTTGACCCGGATGTCATGCGGAGCGAGCGCGAGCGCCATCACCTTCGTGAGCTGCATGATCCCGCCCTTGGAGGCCGCGTAGGCGAGCTGGCTCGGGATCGTCACCACCGCGTTCGTGGAGGACATGTGGATGATCGACCCCTCCACCCCGCGCGCGACCATGTCCCGCGCCACGAGCCGGGACATGAGGAAGGTCCCCCGGAGGTTGACGGCCAGCACCCGGTCGAAGTCCTCGACCTCGGCATCCAGGATCGAGCCCGCCGCGATGATCCCCGCGTTGTTGAGCAGGATGTCGCAGCGGCCGAACCGTTCCGTACAGGCGTCGAGCAGGGCGGCGCAGTCGCTCTCCCCGCTCACGTCCGCGCGCACGGCGAGCGTCTCCCGCCCCGTCTCCTCGGCGATTCCGCGGGCCGTCTCGGCGCAGCGGTCCTCCAGTACGTCCCCCAGCACGACATCCGCCCCGTGACGGGCGAAGGCGAGCGCGCACGCGGCCCCGATCCCCTTCGCCGCCCCGGTCACGATGGCGGTCTTCCCCTCGAGTGTGATCACGCTGAGCCTTTCCTGATTCGATCTGATTCGACGCTGATTCGAGCCTGGTGCGACGGACGCCTTCCGCGGTGATGATCCCGCGTTGATGGCCATCGCGAAACTGTGGAGGTCCGAGCGCGGTCTCCCATGGTATCGACGAAGGCGGAGTCTGGCATGCAGCAGCAGGTCTCGTTATGGTATTTTGACAGAATATACCAAAAACATGGATCATACCATGAAGGAAGAAGTCCGGAATTCGGCGGCCGCGGCCTCACCCGACGCTTTGCCCGACCCGTTGCCCGACACCGAACGCGTGACGATCGACGAAGCCGGTCGGCTGGTCGTCCCCGCCCGCTTTCGCAGGGCATTGAACATCCGGGGGCGGCAGCAGTTGGTCGTGGGCCTGGAGGGCGACACGATCCGGTTGCGCACCCCGCTCGCGGCCCTCGCGCGCCTGCAGGACATGGCGAGGCGGAAGCGGAAGGGCTCCGGAAGCGTCGTCGATGAGTTCATCCTGGAACGGCGAGCCGAAGCCGCCCGTGAATGAACCCGTCGAGAGCGTCCTGGACGCCTCGGCCGTCCTCGCGGCACTGTTCGAGGAACCCGGAGCGGAACGTGTCGGCCGCGCACTCCAGCGAGGAGCCGCCATGTCGTCGGTGAACGTGGCCGAGGTCGCGGCGCGTCTCTCGCAGGGAGGCTGGTCCACGGCGGCAGTGGCCAGCGCGATCGCGGAAACGGGGATCGAAGTCGTTCCCTTCGACCTTCCGACGGCCCTGCTCAGCGGCGCCTATCGCCCGAGGACCCGCCGTCAGGGCCTCGGACTCGGTGACCGGGCGTGCCTGGCCACCGCGTGCAGGCTCGGACTCCCCGCCCTCACCGCCGACCGAAGCTGGGCCGAGCTCGCCATCGACGGCGTGAAGGTCATCCAGATCCGGTAGAGTGTTCAGCCGCCGCGTGCTCGGCCTCGACCCGGAGTGATTTCGGTCGACTGACGGCAGCGCTCACATCGCTCCTCCACGCGTTCCCGCCGGAACGTCTCCGCATGTGTGGCATCCCGGGTGCAACCCTTTGGGAAGGGATGTTGTCTACGGGGTGTGTTGATTTTTCAGCATACTTGCACCAGGTTTCTTTCTCGGAGGGGGACAGCGGCCCTTCGCGAGACCCGGTGAGACGTCCGTGAGAGAAGGAGAGCGTCGAGGTGAACCCACTCCCTGAACTGAGCAGACGAGAGCGCGAGGTCATGGACCTCGTGTACGAACTGGGGACCCCGACGGCGGCGCAGCTCCAGGAGAACATGGCGGATCCCCCGACGTACTCGGCGGTGCGTTCGATCCTGCGCGGGCTCGTGACCAAGGGGCACCTGGTCAGTGAGCCGGATGGACCCCGGTACCTCTACTCACCCACCATGCCGGCCCTGCGCGCCCGGCGCTCGGCGATGCGCCGCGTGCTGAAGACCTTCTTCGGCGACTCGGTGGAGGGTGCGGTGGCCACCCTGCTCGAGCTTCGCGAGGGCGGCCTCACCCCGGAGGAACACGCACGCCTCCAGCAGATGATCGAGAAGGCGGCGGAGGAGGGACGGTGAGCCCCGCAGTGGTGCTGACGGCACAGGTGACGCTCCTGCTCCTGCTGGCGCTCGCGCTGGCATGGCTTGGGAGGCGCGGGTCGCCGAGGACCCTTCATCAGTTGTGGACCGCGACGTTCGGCCTCGTGCTCGTGTTGCCTCTGCTGGGCATCCTCGCTCCCTCCTGGTACGTGCCGATCCTCCCCGCTCGCGGCGGCGAACCCCAACCGTCCTCAGTCGAAGCTCCCGCCGTGACCGAAGCCCCTGCCGTGACCGGAGCCGCCACCGCGACTGAGGCCGTTGCCGTCGCCATGCCGCGGGCGAGCGCCGAAATGCCGGGTCCGGCGGCTACAGGCTCGCGCGACCGTCCCGGCCGAGCCACCGGTCAGCAGTTCGGGTCCTCCCCGGGGCTCGTCCGCGTCCTCTTCATTGTCTGGGCGCTGGGCTTCGCGATCTCGCTGATCTCGCTGGCCGCCGGAGCCTGGCGCCTGCGCGGGCTCGTGCGTGCCGCCCTTCCGCTGCGCGACCCGGAGTTGCGGCGGCAGGCCGACGCGCTCCGCCGGCGGATGCGTATTCGCGCGGATGTGCAACTGCTCTCCAGCGACGTCGCCCCCACGCCGATGACGGGCGGGCTCTGGAAGCCCGTGATCCTGCTTCCCGCGGCGGCGCTGAAATGGAGCCCCGAACGGCGGGCTGCGGTGTTGACCCACGAACTCATCCATATCCGTCGAAAGGACGTGCTGCGGCAACTCGTGCGGCGGATCGTGCTCGCCCTCTACTGGTTCCATCCCCTCGGCTGGCTCGCGGCAAGACGAGCGGAGATCGCCAGCGAGAAGGCCTGCGACGAGGAGGTGCTCGCCCTCGGCGCGCGTCCCTCCGATTACGCCCGCCTCCTTCTGCGGCTCGCGGCTGCCCGCGGCCGTCGTCCGAACGTGCTCGCGCTCCCTCTCGTGAAGACCTCGCAACTGGAGACAAGAATCGTGGCAATTCTGAAGCGTAGGCGTCCGCGTCCCAGCGTGACCCGGACTGCCGTGACCTTGACGATCATAGGTTCGGCGGGGGTCTCCCTCGCTTGCGTCCATCCCGTCCCTTTCGACGAGGCTCCGGTGCCGCCTCGGGAAGCTCAGGTGCCACTCCGGGAAGCCGGGATCGCGCCGGTGGCCGCGCCTTCGGCCGCAATCCCGCCACCGCCTGAGCACAAACTCGCGGTGCTGGTCGATGTCGAACCCCGGGAAGACGGGACGATCCGCATGTCGGCTGGTCCGGAGCCGCGGGCGTCCGTCGACCGGCTCTCCCGGCAGGAGATCCAGTGCCCGTGGGCCGGCAGCAATTCGATAAGCACGATGAGGGTGAGCGGTGGCCTGCGGCTCACCGGCTGGAACGGCGGGGACCGCACGATCGAGAGATCCGTGGCGGGGATGCACCTGTGCATGCGGACACACGGAAACGTGGTGATGAACGACGATGGCACCGAGGTCCGCGCGGTGGGCGCCGACAGCTGGCTTCTTCTCGAGTCCGGGGAAGACGAGACCCGCCGGCTCGTGATCACCGAGGGCCCCGGCGGCATCGAATACGAGTGGAGTGTCGACGGTGCGCGCCGGACCTTCGATGCCGAGGCACGCCAGTGGCACGATCTGATGCTCGAAATAATGAACGGGTATCAGGAAGTGCTGGAGATTCGGGGGGAGGAGTCGGCTCTGCGCGGCCGGATCTCCGGGTACCGGGGTCATGTCAGCGGTCTGCGGGGCCGGATCTCCGGGCACCGGGGTCATGTCAGCGGTCTGCGTGGCCGGATCTCATCCTACCGCGGCCGGATCTCCCCTCTGACGGCCGCCATGCGGCGGACGGAAAATGCCGACACCCGGACCGCCCTGGAGGCGGAGGTTCAGGAGTGGGAGTCGCGCATCCGGCAGACTGAGGAGGAAATCGCCGCGTACGACCTGGACGGGAAGGTCCAGGCACTCGAGCAGCAGATCGCGGCCTACGATGTGGAGGGCAAGATCCGCGAACTTGAGCAGGAGATCGAAGACTACGATCTGTCGGGGAAAGTCGCGGCCTTCGAAGCCGAGATCGAGGCGTATGACCTTGAAGGGAAGACGCGCGAGATCCAGCGGTTGATCGAGAGAGTCGACGCCGACCGGCACGTCGAGGAGATCGAGCGCTCGCTGGAGGACGAGGTCGCCGCGCTCCGCCGTCTCGTGGGCTCGACGGGCTGATGTCGAGGCGGCGGGAGCGATCAAACCCGGCCCTCCTCGCCGTGGCGTGGGTCATCCTCGCCGGCTGCGGCGGCACCGCGCCTCAGCCCGACTGGACCACGGTGCGGGACACTCTGCCGTCCGGCACGATCCGCGTCACGAACGTCCCGAGGGTGGATTTCTCTCCGACCTGGACGCTGGTGGAGGAACTCCGCGTCGGCACCGTGGAAGGCGCCGGACCGGACGCGTTCGCCTACCTGAAGGGCCTCGTCGTGCTGGAGGATGGGCGCTTCGCCGTCCTCGATTCGCAGGTACAGGAACTCCGCGTCTTCGGCCCCGATGGCGCTCACATCGCGACGTACGGAGGCCGCGGTGAAGGCCCCGGCGAGTTCGCGGACGCGAACGGACTCATGCTCGATCCGCAGGGTCGCGTCTGGGTGCCGGATACCCGCAACGGACGCATGTCGGTCTTCGACGCCGAGGAGGGCTTCGTGGAGTCCTTCCCCTTCGCCGATGCGAACTTCAACTCGCACTGGAACGGCGCGATGGTGGCCGGAAACCGCATCTATCGGCCCTGGGGGTCCGGGAACCGCAGGCGGCTGCACGTCTACGATCTCACGATGACTCGGGTAGACTCGTTGCCGCTGCCGGGCGACGCCCCGGAGGACGAGGAATGGGATCCCGCAAGCCAGCCCGGCGCCTTCTACCAGGAGATGGGCGGCGGCTACATGATGTACGGGATCCCGTACTACCCGTCCG
This sequence comes from Candidatus Palauibacter sp., assembly GCF_965261555.1. GTDB lineage: Bacteria > Gemmatimonadota > Gemmatimonadetes > Palauibacterales > Palauibacteraceae > Palauibacter. The sequence continues at coordinate 3,754,000 of NZ_OZ253465.1, read as the reverse complement.
AGGTCCGGCACCTCGATCCGCAAGGCGCCTTCTGGTCCACGCGGGAGGGCGACCCGCAGTACCGCATCAAGCGGTGGCGGCCCGGCGGTGACACCACGCTTTTCGTCGAGACCCGGCGACCTCCCGTCGCCGTCCCCGCCGTCGAACGCGACTCCGTCATCGACATGCTGGGGGAGATGGTCTCGAGCATGGGAGTGGGCGCATGGGACTGGTCCCGCGTCCCGAGCATCAGGCCCGCCGTCGAGGAGATCTTCACGTCGGCGGAGGGGAACCTTTGGGTCCGCACCCCATCCGGCGGCGACGGAGTCCTGTTCGATGTCTACTCGGAAGACGGCGCGTACTTGGGGACGGCCCGTCAGGGCACCGGCCTCGATTTTTCCGACCAGGTCGCGCCGGTCGTGCGCGGCGATCTGATCTGGCTGATCGTGACGGACGACCTCGACGTGCCCTACGTCGTGCGCGCGCGGATTTCCGAGATACCACACTAGCGTCCGAGGATCTCCGCGATGACGCGCTGGCGGTAGTCGAAGATCTCTATCGGAGCTGGAGTCAGGGCGCGGGCAGACGTCCCCGCGGGAACGTCTCCTACCCTGCGCAGCGCGACACTTCCGGGTGGGCGGTCCAGCGCTCGAACGCTTCTCCGGCCGTCTCCAGTTCGACGGTCGTCGAGGTGCCGGGGGCCAGATCCGTACGCTGGGTCGGGCCCAGTTCCGTGCCCGAAGAGAGGTGGACTTCGACGCGTACCGCGCAGAGCGTCTGGCCGGTCGTGTTCTCCACGGTCCCGGCGAACGCGTTCCTGCCCGGATCAAAGGAGAGGATCAGGCGCGCGCCGCGGCGGGTCTTGTCCCAGCTCTCGGCCCGTCCGATGTAGACGCCGGACTCTTCTCCCTCGTCCCCCTCGGCGTGTCCCCCCTCGCCGCCGTGCTCGCCGTTCTCGCCCTCGTGCTCGTCGCGCCCCTCGCCGTGCTCTCCCTCTCCGTCGTGCTCGCCGCCCTCCTCGTGCTCTCCCTCTCCATCTTCCTCGCCGACGCCGGCGGCGGTGAGCTTCCGGTGCATGCCGCGCACGTTGAGTTCGCGCCAGTCGTCGTAGCGGTCCCAGTGGCTGTAGTCCTCCATGAGGACGGTCTCGGCCGTCTCATCTTCGCTGAGCCCCGCCTCGATCGCGCCCCGCACGGCCGCGTCCAGGTCACGGTAGTAGGTCAACTGCCGCTCGACCGCCGCCCGGTCGCCCGGGGGCCCGTGCCCGAACACGACCGTCTCGAACGGGATCTCGAGCAGGCCCTCGATCGCGTCGAACATGTCGGGGAAGTGGAGGCTGGCGAGGTCCTGGTACCCAAACCGGTCGCGTGACACGAAGTCCACGGCGAAGGCGAGGTCGTGCGCCGGCAGGAAGCCGACCGCGATGTCGTCGCCGTGGCTGCGGCCCAGGTAGTGAAGTTCGATCTCTCCGCCGGCGAGGGTCATCGTCTCGTCAAAGGTGGCGGTGGGCGGGGGAAGGTCGGGGTCCGCGGCCTCCCGGAGCGGGGCGTCCGCGTTCCGGTGCGCGTAGATGGGGACGTCCGCGCCGAACGCCTCGCGCAGAACCTCGGCGCCGGTCGCGTGATCCGCGTGGTTGTGGCTGTAAACGATGGCCGCGAGTTCGGCCCCCGGCGCGACCCGGCGGATCTCCTCCGCGTAGGTGGCGGCCGCCTCGACGGAGATCGGGTCGAAGGCGAAGACCCCCTCCGAGGTCACGGCGAACAGGGCGTTGTGTCCGATCCAGCGGAACTGGTACACCCCCTCGGCGACCTCCGTCGTCTCGAACTGCGGCGGCGCGTCGGCGGCCCCCGCGGGTTCGTCGGACGGCGCGTCTCCCCCTCCGCAGGCGACCCACGCGAGCGAGGCGCCAAGAGCGACCAGAGAAACGAGAGAGAACGGCTGGACGGGTGTGCCGGAGATCGGGTCGGAAGACCGCTTGCGCTTCATATCTACTACCTCCATAGTAGGTGGCGCGGGAATCGCCCGTGGCCAACGGACTGAGCACCGCGCCCACACTCGAACCAAACCTAAGCCGCGACGGGGGCCTGCCAAGATGAAGCGGATGTCACGACCGGACTTCGGGCCGGGCTCGGACGAACCGGGCCCCATCGACGTGATCGCGCCGGACGGCCGCTACGCCGGCACGCTCGAGACGGGGACCGCGACGCTTCCCGACATGCCGGACGCCTTCGGCCCCGACGGCCTCATTGCCTTCATCGGAGCGGACGAGTTCGACGTCCCCGTCATCACGGTGCGGCGACTCCCGCCCGCGATCCGCCTTGAATCGTCGAAGGCGGCTCGCGAATGAGCTGGAAGTCACCAACGAATCTGAGCCTCCACGCGTGGCTCGTCGGAGCCCTCGCGGCGGCACAGGGAGCCGTCGGCCTGCAGACCCCGCCGGTTATCGACTTGCCGGCGAAGGACATTTCGCTCTCGGCGGACCTCGAGTTGGTGTACCGCCTCGGGTCAGCCTCGGCGACGGCCGAGTGGGAGCAGTTTTCCTCCATCCGGAGCGTGGCCTTCGACGGCGCGGGCAACCTCTACCTGCTCGACGGGACGAGGATGGCGACCACCTCGAGTGTCGTCGTGGTGGACGCCACCGGTCGATACGTACGCGACTTCGGTCGCGTGGGCGAGGGTCCGGGCGAGTTCCGCGCCCCGACGCAGCTCGTCGTTTGGGAAGACGGGCGCGCCCTGGTCGAGGACATGATGCACGCGGCATACCACATCTTCAGTTCCGATGGCGAGTTTGCAGATATGGTGCGGGACTCCGGCCAGGGATTCGGCATCACGAGCCGTCCGGGGCTTCGACCGGAACGGACAGGTGCGCGCACGCTGATCGGTCGCAGCGAACGTTCGATCGTGCGCGTCGACATGTCGTCGGAGGAACTGGCGGAGCACACCGTGACGGAGGTCTGGGCCCCGCATCAGCGGGAGGAAGACCCCGTCCGTGGTAACAGGGAGATCGCGGACGTGTTCGACGAAGTGTGGGGGTTCGAGCCGGACGTGTTGTTCGACGTGCTGCCCTCGGGCGAGATCGTGTTTTCCGACTCCTCTGCCTACGCCCTCAAGCTCACCGATCCTTCCGGCACCGTATCGCGCATCCTGCGCCGACCCATTCAGCCGCTGCCCGTGACGGACGAGATGAGGCGCGCGGAGCGCGAACATCGGGTCGAGACACGACGGAGCCGGCCGGACACGTGGATAGGGACGCCTACGCCGGAGATGCTGGCGCTCGTGAACGAAGTCAAGACGGCTTGGCTGGCAGCCGCCGAGAACATGCGGTTCTTATCCGAGGTGCCGGTTATCGCGGCCGCGCGCGCCACCTGGGACGGAAGCCTGTGGGTTCAGCGCAGCACCGAACCGGGCTCGGACGAACCGGGCCCCATCGACGTGATTATGCCGGACGGATGCTACGCCGGCACGCTCGAGACGGGGACCGCGGCGCTGCAGGACATGCCCGACGCCTTCGGCCCGGACGGCCTCGTCGCCTTCATCGGAGCGGACGAGTTCGACGTTCCCGTGATTACCGTGAAGCGACTTCCGCCCGAGATCCGCTGAAGGGCTGACCCACTAGGGTTTGACTGCTCGCGGAGCGAAGGTGTTTCGTACCCGGAGCGATCGCCGGAAGTAAGCTGTCCAGATCGTGGCCCACGCCAGCGACGCGATCACGATGACTGCGAGGATCGCGATCGCGGCAGCCCATTCCTCGGGGCTCCTCCCCTGTGCGGCCCCGTCGGTCTCCAGATTGAAAGGCACGGCGGCCGCGCGCAGCGTGATCAGGATGGCGACGACCCACAGCGTGATGATGTTCCACCTCGGAGCTCGCGGCGATTTCAGGAGGATGAGAGCGAGCGGGGACGCGAGCAGAAGGAAGATCGCGCCCAGCAACCAGAGGGGATAATCGAGAAACCATCCGGACAGGCCCGCCGAATGGAAGAGCAGGAAGGGGATAGACCCGTAGACGTAAACCAGGAGCCAACCTCCCACACCGACGGGTGTGTTCCCGTCGTTCGCGGTGTCCGTGTCTGGCTCTGGCCCCATCGGCTTTCCCGGTTTCGGTTCGCGCCGTGCCCGAAGAAGCTAGTGTCGGAGCCTCGCGGCCGCGCGGACAGATCTTGCTTGACAGCGCCGCGGCCGGCGCGCATGATCTCGCGATCCGAATAAAAACCGAACGCCAGCCCCCACGGAGCCCTCCATGTCCTACGCCGAAGGCCTGACCGCGCAACTCTCCATGTCCAGGAACCTCTTCAAGAAGACCCTCGAGACGTTCGAGGAGGAAGACTCGGGTTTCGGGCCCAATCCGGATGTCTTCACCGTGGCCGGCCACGTGGCGCACGCCGCCGGAACGGTCGACTGGTTCGTCGATGGCGCGTTCGGCGACGGCTGGAACATGGACTTTGAAGGACATCTCAAGGAGACGAAGGCCGTCACTTCACTGGCAGAGGCGATCGCCTGGGTCGACCGGGCCTACGGCCGGGCGATCGAGGTCATCGGGTCCGCGTCGGACGAGGATCTCCAGGCGCCGATGCCGGATCCCCGGATCATGGAAGGCCAGCCGCGAGCGGCGATCGTGAACGGGATCACGGATCACACGGCGCACCACCGGGGCGCGCTCACGGTCTACGCGCGTCTGCTCGGCAAGGTGCCGGTGATGCCCTACGCCTAAACCTCGCGCACGAAGATTTGCAGGGCGGATTCGCGGCGCAGCGCGAGGAGGGTGCCCTCGACGGAGATGATCGGGTCTCCCGCGGGGGAATTGCGAACGCGGCGCAGCCGGCAGCCCGGCAGGATTCCGCGCTCGAGGAGGGGCTCGACTTCCTCGTTCGGGGCGTCGATGCGCTCGAGTTCGACCGCCTGGCGCAGCGGTACGTCCATCAGTGACGTACGGGAACCGTTCAATCTTCCGTTCTTCACGCCGCGTTTGTCCCCCGATCTGGTTTGACCATCGAAGCGCAACATACTAGCGTTTCCCCCGGTTGAGAACCAGTCTCAACTAACGATAATCGTTATCGGTAGTCTCCCACCATGTCCCCAGTTGCGACCCGAGCGCGCGCGGATCACGGAGCCGGTACGGACGCGCCCGCTTCCGGTCCGCCCGTCGTGGCCCTCATCGGTCCGCCGAACTCGGGCAAGACGACGCTCTTCAATCGTCTGACCGGACTGCGGCAGCGGGTCGCGAACTATCCGGGCGTCACGGTCGAGAAACACGTGGGCCGGGCGCGCTTCGCCTCGGGTCTCGACCTGGACATCGTCGACCTGCCGGGGGTGAGCGGTTTCTCGGCCCGTTCCCCCGATGAGCGCGTCACGCGCGACGTGCTGGAAGGCCGGATCGAAGGGCTGCGGGCGCCCGAGGCCATCGTACTCATCGTCGACGCGGTCCGCCTCGAGACGCAGCTCATGCTCGTGGGGCCCGTGCTCGAACGGGAACGCCCGACGCTCCTCGTCCTCAATATGGCGGACGAACTTGAAGCAGGAGGTGGCGAGCTGGACGAGGAAGCGCTCGCCGAAGCCTTCGGCGTGGAGGTGGTCCGGACCGATGCGCGTACCGGACGGGGCGTCGAAGCGGTCGCCGACTTCCTGGACCGCGTGGCCGTGCGCTCGGCAACGCCCGAGGCCGGCGCGAAGTCGGGGTCCGGGTCGGGGTCGGGTTCGCGGGCCGGACGGGCGGGGCTGCCGACGATGGACGCGCTCTCGCGCCGCCGCGAGGTCGTTCAGAACGCGCTCGCCTCCGCCAAGTACCGTTCGGCCGGCCCGCCGAAGCTGACGCAGCGTCTCGACGCGCTCTTCCTGCACCGGATCGCGGGTCCAGCCGTGTTTCTCGTGCTCGCCGCGCTCGTGTTCCAGGCGATCTTCACATGGGCCACGCCGATCATGGACGGCGTCGAACTCGGCATCGCCTCCTCCGGCGAATGGCTCGCGGCGCAGTTGCCGGCGAGCTGGTTCCGGGATCTGCTCATCGACGGCGTGTGGGCGGGGGTGGGCTCCGTCCTCGTCTTTCTCCCCCAGATCCTCATCCTCTTCCTCTTCCTGGGGATCCTGGAGGACTCCGGCTACATGGCGCGGGCGGCGGTGATCGCCGACCGCACGATGCTGAAGGTCGGGCTGCAGGGGCGCGCGTTTCTGCCGCTCCTCTCGGCCTACGCGTGCGCGGTCCCGGCGATCCTCTCCGCGCGCACGGTGGAGGACGAACGCGACCGGATGGCGACGATGTTCATCGCCCCGTTCATGACCTGCTCGGCCCGGCTGCCGGTCTACGCCCTCCTGATCGCGGCGTTCATCCCCGAACAGCCGCTCCTGGGGCCGTTCTTCGGGACGCGGGCGGCCACGATGCTCGGCCTCTACGCGCTGGGTCTCGTCGCGGCCATCGGCACCGCCTTCCTGCTCCGGCGCACGGTCTTGCGGGGGAAGCCCGCCGGGTTCGTGATGGAACTGCCGCCGTACCGGATTCCGGCGCTGCGGACGGTCGGCCTCCGCCTTCTGGACCGGAGCAAGATCTTCCTCCGGAGGGTGGGGAAGATCATCCTCGCCGTGACCGTCGTCCTCTGGGTTTTGGCCCAGTTCCCACGGGTCGACGGCGCCCCGCCCGCGGTCGAGGAGAGCGCGCTCGGACAGATGGGGCAGGTCATCGAACCGGCGATCGAACCGCTGGGATTCGACTGGAGGATCGGGGTGGGTCTCGTCTCCTCGCTCGCCGCGCGCGAGGTCATCGTCGGCACGCTCGGCACCATCTACGGAATCGAGGACACCGACGAGACCTCTCTCGAACTGAGGGCGGCGCTGCAGCGGGACCTGGACTTCGGGGGAGCCATCGCCCTGCTCGTCTTCTTCGTGTTCGCGCTCCAGTGCATGTCCACGGTCGCGATGATGCGGAGGGAGACGGCCGGCTGGAAGTGGCCGCTGGCCCAGTTCGGCTACATGCTCGCCCTGGCCTACGCCGGGGCGCTGGCCGCGAACCAGTTATTCTGACGCCGGTGTCCGATGCCGGCCCCGGGGCCGCTCAGACGGCGTCTTCCCGCCCCGGCACGCGCGTCCGGCCGCGGAAGAACAGGGGATAGAGGAGGGCGTTGGCGAGCGCTACGACGGTGAACACGATGAGCGCGTCCACCATGCTCCAGTAGTAGAAGGGCCGGATCCCCGCCACGTAGTGGTTCATGTAGACGGCAGCCAGCGCGCAGAAGAAGGCGGCCATCAGCAGGTAGCTCTTCAGGCTGCGGACCCAGATCGAGCCCCGCAGCACCGGGTTCAGGAGATGAAAGACGACGGCGGCGACGAACCACATCGCGTAGTTGTACCCCAGCGAGATCATGAAGTCGGCGGTGGTGAACTCCTGGTCGAACGCCTCGGGGAAGAGCGGCAGCGGACGGTGCATGGGCTCCATGATCGTGAAGCCCTCGATCCACCCGCCCACGGTGTAGCGCACGGCGTTCAACAGCACGACGAGGGCTGCCAGCTTCAGGATCGTCTTCACGGTGTTCGTCACCTTTCCGCGGATCGCTCCGGGCGAGACTATTCGTCGGGAGTTGCCGGAACAACACACGACGCGGGAATGAGCGAAGAATGAGCGGGGGACTGCGATGAAGGCCAGGAAAGCGACGAGACGGGCATTGGCGGCGGTCACGTGCGGCGGGGTTCTCGCGTGCGGCGGCGGGGCGGGGTCGGAGGCGCCCGCGAACGCCCCCGACGACACCTCTCCTTACCACATTCTCGTCACGAACGACGATGGCATCGATTCTCCCGGCATCCAGGCGCTCGCGACGGCCCTGCGGGCGGTCGGCGAGGTGACGGTGGTGGCGCCCTGCGGCCAGCAGAGCGGGACGAGCATGAGCATCAGCATTGACCAGGAGTTCCGCGTCCGGACCACACCGGCGGGGAGTTGCGTGAACGCCACGCCGGCGAGCGCCGTCCGCCTCGCCGTCAGCGAACTTGCGCCGGAATCCGGGTTCGATCTCGTCGTGAGCGGGATCAACATCGGCGCGAACGTCGGTGAAATCTCGCACATGTCCGGGACGGTGGGGGCCGCAATGATGGGGGCGTACCTGCGGATGCCGGCGGTGGCGGCCTCGCGGGACGGGTCGCCGGGCGGGTTCGAGCACGCGGCCGGCATCGTCGCGCGCTTCGTCGCCGAACTGCGGCGCCGGGGGCCTGAGATCGGCATCGTCTATTCGCTCAACTTCCCCGTCGCGACGGCCGCCGAAACACGCGGCATCGCGGCCCGGCCCATGGGCGGCAGCTACTTCGGTATCGACTACGAGGAGGTCACCGGGGAGCCGAGCGAGGGGGGCGGCATCGCCGAGGGCGAGCGTCGGTTCAACTCCGTGTTCGTCCCGCCCGATCCCTCCCCGGCGGGGAGCGACACCGAAGCGTACAACGACGGCCTCGTTACGATCACGCCGCTCCGCTTCGACTGGACGGACCGGGCCACCGTCGAGGCCCTGGAGGGTTGGGATCTGGACGCGCTGCTCGAGGACGGAGGGGACGGGGGTAGCTGAGGCCGGCGCCGCCTACCAGCCGAGGACGTAGCCGAACACGAGTGGGGCGACGATCGTCGCGTCGGATTCGATGACGAACTTCGGCGTGTCCACGTCCAGCTTGCCCCAGGTGATCTTCTCGTTGGGGACGGCGCCGGAGTACGACCCGTAGCTCGTGGTGGAGTCGCTGATCTGGCAGAAGTACGCCCAGTAAGGGCACCAGCGGCGCAGGTCCTGCCGGATCATCGGGACGACGCAGATGGGGAAGTCGCCGGCAATCCCGCCCCCGATCTGGAACAGTCCGACCGGTCTCGCGTCCGGGCCGGTGCCGGCGTCCGGCGGCGTGAGCGCCGCGTCCGGGTCGGCGTCGATGACGGGCGCCTCCGCCAGCGGGCGGCCGGTGCTCGTGCGCGCGTACCACTCGGCGAGCGCCGCCATGTACTCCGTGCCTCCGAGGACAGGCCCCGGGCGGCCGAGTCTGCCGCCGAGTTGTTCCGCGACGAGGACGTTGCCCAGCGTGGAGTCTTCCCAGCCCGGCACGAACAGCGGGAGATCGGCCTCCGCTGCGGCCACGAGCCAGGAATCGGTCGGATCGATCTGGTAGCTGTGGGCCAGCGTGCCGTCGCGGATCAGCTGGTAGAGGTACGCGTGCGGGAGTCGGCGCTCGCCCGCGGCGTCGGCCGCCCGCCACAGTTCGCGCAGCGGCGCCTCGACCGCGCGGAAGGCCTCAGCCTCAGGGATGCAGGTGTCGGTGACGCGATTCAGTCCCCGCCGCTCGAGGTCCTTCTCCTGTTCGGCGGTGAGCGCGCGCCAGTCGGGGATGCGCCGGTAATGGTCGTGCGCCACGAGGTTGAAGAGGTCCTCCTCGAGGTTGGCGCCCGTGGCGCAGATCGCGTGCACCCTCCCGGCCCGGATCATCTCCGCCAGGGAGAGCCCGAGTTCCGCCGTGCTCATGGCGCCCGCCAGCGTGAGGAGCATCTGTCCTCCGCCCTCGACCAGGTCGCGGTAGGCCTCGGCGGCCGCCCTCAGCGCCGCCGCGTTGAAGTGGCGGTAATGACGATCGATGAAGTCGGTGAGCGTCACGCTCCGTATCCGGCGGTCGCGGGTGCGTTCGACGTCGCGGGGGCGCTCACACCCGGACGGTCGCTTGGAACGTCGGCGGCCGGCGGACGTTCGTCGCCTGCTCGAAGCCGTAGGCGAGGCGGATGAGCGTCGCCTCGCTCCACGCGCGGCCGCACAGCGACATCCCGACCGGGAGTCCCCGGATGAACCCCATCGGCACGGACATGTTGGGGTAGGCGGCCATGGCCGGCGGCGTGGAGCAGCCGCCCCCACCCCCGCCGGAGGCGTCAAGCGGATCCTGCATCGCGGGGATCCCCGCCGTGATCCCGACGAGCGCGTCCAGCCGGTGGTCGTCCATGGCCCGGTCGATCCCCTCGTCGCGGGAAAGGCGATGGCTCGCGGCCAGCGCGTCGAGGTACCGCTGGTCGGTGAGCGGCCCGCGTTCCTGCGAGCGCACGTGCAGTTCCTGTCCGTAGAGGGCGAGTTCGAGATCGTGGTTCGCCTCGTTGTACTCGATGAGTTCGGCGAGCGACTTGATCGGGGCGTCCGGGCCCAGCGACGCGAGATAGGCGTTGAGATCCGCCTTGAACTCGTGGTACAGCACCTCCATCTCGTACTCGTTGCCGAAGCGGAGTTCCTCCGGGAGCGTGACAGGGTCGACGACGGTCGCGCCCTCCGCCCGCATGGCGTCGAGCGCCTCCTCGAAGAGGGCGTCGACGCGGCTGTCGAAGCCGGCGTACTCGCGCAGGACGCCGACGCGGGCGCCGTTGAGGCCGGCCGGGTCGAGCGCGCCGGTGTAGTCGGTCAGGAAGTTGCCCGCGCTGGCGGCGGTCAGCGGGTCGCGGGGGTCGACGCCGACCATGGTGCCGAGCATGATCGCGGCGTCGCGCACGGTGCGGGCCATGGGGCCGGTGCTGTCCTGGCTGTGGGCGATGGGGATGACGCCGCCCCGGCTGTGAAGGCCGATCGTGGGCTTGATGCCGACGAGGCAGTTGCGTGACGACGGGCCGACGATCGAGCCGTCCGTCTCGGAGCCGATCGTCGCGACCGCAAGGTTGGCCGCGGCCGCCGACCCGGACCCGGAACTCGAACCGCCCGGGGTGCGGTCGAGCGCGTACGGGTTCGCGCAGAAGCCGCCCCTGCCGCCGTCCCACCCGCGCCCGCTCCAGCCCGAGGCCCCGAACTCGAAGGACTTCCAGCCCGCCCACTCGCTCATGTTCGCCTTGCCGAGCAGCAGCGCCCCGGCCGCGCGCAGCCCCGCCGCCACGAACGAGTCCTGCGGCGCGATGGACCCGAGGAGCGCCGTCGACCCGGCCGTCGTCGTCATCCCGTCCGCCGTGTCGACGTTGTCCTTCAGCAGAATGGGGATGCCGTGCAGCGGTCCCCTCGGTCCCGAGGCCTGGAACTCTCGATCGAGTGCGTCGGCGATCTCGATCGCGTCGGGGTTCGTCTCGAGTACCGCGAACAGGCGCGGACCCTGCCGGTTCAGCGCCTCGATCCGCTCCAGGTACATCTGCGTGATCGATCGGCACGTGTACTCGCCCGACCGCATCCCCGCGTGGACCTCGTCGATCGTGATCTCGTCGAGCGCGAAATCCAGCACGTCACCGGACGTTTGGTCCGCCGATCCCACGGATCCCGACGGTGAATCATCGCCCCGCGGCGCGCAGCCGCCGAGGGAGAGCAGGGCGCCGGCCGCCACGCCGGTGCCGAGGAAGGTCCGCCGATCCATTTCACTCATGGTTCCCATCCTGTTTCCCCGCCTGCCGGGCTCGGGCGAAGACCTCGACCCCGAGTCAACCCGTCAGGTCGATGGTGGCATCATGGAAGCCGCTTCGACCAACGGTCAATGAGTCCGCCCCGCCCCCGGCCCATTGACGCCCGCCCGCGTAACGCTCCACCGTCCAAAGCCACCCCTCCCGGAAGGAGATGCGGATGAAGGACACCGTCAGACGTTCCGGCGTCGCTCGGCTCGGCGTCGCTCGGCCCGGCCTCCTCCGGCTCGGCGCTGCGTCCCTCGGCATGCTGGCCCTCGGCACGGCCGATGTCCGCGGCCAGACGGTGCCCGACTTCTCGTCCGTCCGGAACGAGATCCAGAGCGCGCTCGTCGCCTGGGACCAGCCATCCATGGCCATCGCCGTCGCGGTCAGCGGGGAGGTCGTGTGGGAGGAGGGGTTCGGGTGGGCGGACCGGGAGCGGCGGATCCCGGCCACGGAACACACGATGTACTCCCTCGCCTCGATCTCGAAGCCGATCACGGCGACCGGCCTCATGATCCTCGTGGAACGGGGTCTCGTGGACCTCGACGCGCCGGCGAACGACTACCTGGGCGCGGCGAAGATCGACGGGCGGGCCTGGGACGCGGCAGGCGCCACGGTGCGGCGCGTGGCCAGCCACACGGCGGGACTCCCCCTCCACTACCAGTTCTTCTACGAGGACGAACCGTACCGGCGACCCCACATGGACGAGACGATCCGCCGTTACGCGAACCTCGTCACGGCGCCGGACGAACGCTGGAACTACTCGAACCTCGGCTTCGGGATCCTGGACTACATCATCGAGCGCGTCTCGGGACAGTCGTACCTGGATTTCATGCGCGACGAAGTGTTCCATCCCCTGGGCCTCACGCGGACCTCGGTTGACATCGGCCCGGGGCTCGAGGACTTCACGGCGACGCGATACGCGACGGACCAGAGTCCGATCCCGTTCTACGACTTCGACCATCCCGGCGGCTCCGCCGTGTTCAGCAGCGCCCACGACCTCGTCCGCTTCGGGATGTTCCACCTCGGCCACGACCTCGATCACCAACGGAGGATCCTCTCGGACGCCTCGATCGAGGCGATGCGGCAGCCGATCCGGGAGAGCGCGCCGGGCAACACGTACGGCATCGGCTGGGCGATGCGGGACCTCCCCGGCGGTCTCACGCTCCAGCGCCACGGCGGCGGGATGGGCGGCGTCCGCACGGAACTCGCCATCGCCCCGGAGGAGAACGCGGCCGTCGTCGTCCTCTCGAACTCGGCGACGCCCCTCACCGGCTACATCTCGAATCTCATCTGGCACACGCTGTTCCCGGACGCCGTGCCGAAGCCGTCGCGGCCGGAGGTGCCCGACCCGCACCGCCTGGAGCGCGAGGGCATCCTCGAGGACGCGACGGAGGGCCGCGGCGCGCTGATCGATTTCGTGCCCATGCCGGATCTCGCGGGGGACTGGGTCGGCGAGGTGGACACGCACCTCGGCCCGCACCGTCTGGCGCTCGCGGTCGACGACGGCGGGCCCGTCCACGTCCAGCTGGGAGACGACCTGTGGACGCTGCTCAACAACGCCCGCTTCGACGGGGAATACCTGCGCGGCGGCTTCAGGGGCGACATCGGCACCGAGGACGCAAACCGGACGGACTCCGTGCTGTCCCTCGAACTCAGGCTCAGGGGGGACACGCTGAACGGCTCGGTCATCGCGATCACGCTCCCGAACGTGAGGCTGGGAAACGCGCTCACGCACTGGGCGGAGCTTCACCGACGCCGCTGACCTTGGCGGCCGCGCCGGGTTCAGGCGTCCGCAGGGTCCGGTCGGCAGGTCAGGCCGCTGCCCACGGGTCCACGATTTCGATTCCCATGTTCTCGAAATCGCGGACGTTGCGCGTGGCCACAGCCATGCCGCGAGACGCCGCGATCGCGGCAATCTGACAATCGGCCGGCGCCACGGGCCGTCCGAGCGAACGGCGCACGGCGGCAATATTGCCATATGCGCGCGCGGCGTCGCTGTCGAACGGCAGCACTCGATCCTCGAAGGCGTCGCGCAGCATCGCGTCGATCTCGAACACGAGCGTGTCCCGTCGTCGGCCGCCCGGGAGGATGGCGGCACCGTAGCGCAACTCGGCTTCGCCGATGGCGGAAAAGAACAGGTCGTTCACGGAAAAGCCCGAGACCCAGGATGCGACAGCGGGATCGGGCAACTTGCGGATCAACTCGGATACCACGTTGGTGTCCAGTAGCAGGGGCAAGGCGGTCAACTCAGTCGAAGGAGGGTGGCTCGCGCGCAGGTTCTCGCGGTGGCAGATCCAGGTCGATGCCGTTCGTCGGCCCGAAGTGCGAACGGATGATGCTGGCGAGGTTCCCGGTACTCGGCCGGCGCCGGACGGCGTCGCGAAGGATGCGCCGCGCTTCCTCCTCCATGGAGCGGCCGTTCCCCGCCGCGCGCGCGCGCAAGCGGGTCTTCACCTCGTCATCCAGGTTGCGGATCGTGATGCTCGCCATGACTCTTACCTCCCTGTCGTTGAGCACTCTACAGAATGATTGCGTTGCAATCAAGGCGAGTGCCGACCTGGAGGTTCCGTGGGAGAGCCGCAGATGAAGACGAATCCGTGGCTGGCACTGCTGTTGACGTGGCTGGCCGTCCTGTCGCTGCCCGCATGCGTCTCCGAAGCCGACGCGCCGCCCCCGCCGCCCCCCGTCCAGACCGATGCCGAAGCCGCCGCGGTTGCGCACCACGACGTTCTCGCGGCGAACTACGAGAAGTCCGAGCACATGGTCGCGATGCGGGACGGGATCGAACTCTACACGCTCGTCTACGAGCCGCGGGACCGCTCGCGCGAATATCCCATCCTCCTCTTCCGAACCCCCTATTCCATCGGTCCCTACGAGCCCGGGGAATACCGGAACCCGCTCGGACCCTCCGAGGAGTTCGACCGTTCCGGGTACATCTTCGCCTTCCAGGATGTGCGGGGTCAGTTCCGGTCGGAGGGCGAGTTCGAGGTCATCCGCGCCCCCGCGCCGGAGCCGCGCGGCCCCACCGACACCGACGAGATCACGGACAATTGGGACACGATCCAGTGGCTGCTCGCGAACGTCGACAACCACAACGGGCGCGTGGGACAGTGGGGAATCTCCTACCCCGGCTGGCAGACGGTGATGGGGATGGTGGACGCGCACCCGGCGCTCGTGGCGGCGTCGCCCCAGGCCTCGCCCTCGGACATGTTCATCGGCGACGACTGGCACCATAACGGCGCCTTCCGGATCATGTACGCCTTCTCCTGGCTCTCCGGAAACGCCCGCCGCCGCGACGGCCCCACGGACACGCGCGGCGCCCGCTTCGACTACGGCACGAACTCCGGATACGACTTCTTCCTCAACGCCGGTTCGGCGATCGCGGTGGACGAACTCTACTTCCACGGCGACGTGCCGGCGTGGCGGGACTTCATCGAACACCCCAATTACGACGAGTTCTGGCAGCGGCAGAACGCCCTCCGCTACCTGGACGATGTCCGCCCCGCGACGCTCAACGTGGCGGGCTGGTTCGACACCGAGGATTTCTACGGCCCGATGTCCATCTACCGGACGGTCGAGGCCGAGAACCCGGGCCTCGAGAACACGCTCGTCGTCGGCCCCTGGCTCCACGGCGGCTGGCGGCGCATGGACGGCGACTTCCTCGGCTGCATCGCCTTCGACAGCAGGACCTCGCTCCACTTCCAGCGCGAGTTCCAATACCCCTTCTTCGAGCACCACCTGAAGGACGAGGAGACGTGGGACGCGACGGAGGCGAACGTCTTCCTCACGGGGACGAACGAGTGGCGCGCCTACGACGCGTGGCCGCCGGCGGGCGTCACCCCGGTGAGCCTGTACCTGGGGCCCGACGGAACGCTGGGCCTCGAGCCGCCGACGCGAACCGCGGACTCGGCCGCGGGGTCGGCCCGGAATGCGGCCGCGGACTCGCACGCGGATTCGTACGTGAGCGACCCCGCCAACCCGGTGCCGTTCTCCGGCGAAGAGCGCACGACGCTGGGTCACCTGTGGAAGGTGGAGGACCAGCGCTTCGCCTCGGAGCGCCCCGACGTCCTCGTGTACCAGTCCGAACCGCTGGAGGAGGATCTGACCATCGCCGGCCCGATCGGAGCCGAGATCTTCGTATCCACGACGGGGACGGACTCCGACTGGATCGTGAAGCTGATCGACGTCTACCCCGATGACGCGCCGCCCAGCGCGAACTGCGACGTCCCCAT
Source organism: Candidatus Palauibacter sp. (assembly GCF_965261555.1). Classification (GTDB taxonomy): domain Bacteria; phylum Gemmatimonadota; class Gemmatimonadetes; order Palauibacterales; family Palauibacteraceae; genus Palauibacter. The sequence goes on along the minus strand of NZ_OZ253465.1, from coordinate 3,738,454 downwards.
GGGCGGCTACCAGATGCACCTCGCGGGCGAGATCATGCGGGGCCGCTTCCGGAACGACCTCGAGAACCCGGAGCCGATGGTGCCGGGAGAGGTGACGAGGATCGAGATCGACCTGCGGGACCGCTTCCACACCTTCAAGGCGGGGCACCGATTGATGGTCCACGTCCAGAGTTCGTGGTTCCCGGCCTACGACCGGAACCCGCAGACGTTCGTGGACACCTACACGGCGTCACCGGGCGACTATCGGGCCGCGACGCAGACCGTGTACCGGTCCGCCGAGCACCCCTCGCGCGTCATCCTCGGCGTTCTGCCGGAAGACACTTAGCCGGGCTGTCAGGAGGAAGGCATGGCACAAATGACTCTGCGAACGATGGCGGCTGTGGCGTTCGGGCTCGCGGCCGCGGCGGGCTGCGCTCAAGAGAACGAGGGAGCGGCGGAGGGCGGCGAGCCCGGGACGGCCGCCTCCTTCCCGGCGGAGCCGCCGGATGGGCCGATGCCGGAAATCGGGCCGGCGCCTGACGATTACACCCCGACGGCCGCGGGCTCTCCCTCGACCGACATCTGGATGGGTGCGCTCGTCCGCGAGGGGGGAGCGCTCTCGGTCTCCGGCCTGGCGCAGGCGACGGACCGCGACGCGTACGACAACCAACCCAGCTTCCTCCTGGACGGCTCGGCCATCCTCCACACGGCGGCTCTGGACCGGACGCAGACGGAGATCATGCGACTCACGGCCTCCGGCGCGTCGGAGCGACTGACGCGCACGGAGGAGGCGAGCGAGTTCTCCGCGCTCCAGATCCCGGGGCAGGACGCCTTCTCCGCGATCCACGAGATCCGGGGGAAGCAGTACCTGTGGCGCTACGACCTCTCCGGCGAACCGCTGGGGCCGATCTTCGCCACCGCCGAGCCCGTGGGATACCACGCGTGGGCCAACGAACGCGTCGTGGCGATGTTCATCCTCGGAGATCCACCCACGCTTCAGGTCGGCGACGCGCTCAGCGGGGAGATCCGGGTCGTTGCCGAACGCCCCGGCCGCTCCATCCACCGGATTCCGGGGACGGAGGCGATTTCCTTTGTGCGGAAGGTGTCGGACGAGGAGTGGTGGATCGAGCGCCTCGACCCCGCTGCGGGAACCAGCGAGCGGATCACGCGCACGCTCCCCGGGCGCGAGGACTACGCCTGGACGCCCGAGGGCGAGGTTCTCATGGGAGATGGCGGTAGGATCTTTGCCTGGTCGGAGGGCTCCGACTGGACGGAGATCGCCGATTTTTCTGAGTTGGGCGTCGAGGGCATCACCCGTCTCGCCGTGAGCCCCGACGGCTCCCGAATCGCGATCGTCGCCAACCACCCGGCCGGCTGAAGACGTTCCCGCGGGAACGTCCGCCGCTCGACAAACGGTCCCGCGGGAACGCGACGACGCCGTCTCCCGGCCTCAGTCGCGGGGCGATTCTCCCTCGAAGAGCAGCCGGTCGAGGCCCTGCGTGAGGCCCACACGCCCCGGTGCCAGCCGCGCGGCGAGGAGGGTTCCGGCCACGTACGGTTCCGCGCTCGACCCCGCGTCGTGCCGGATCGAGAGGCGCTCGCCGGGGAGGCCGAAGATCGATTCCACGGAGATGACGTAGCTCGGAAGGCGCAGCGAGTGTACCTGCGCGCCGCCGATCGTGGCCCCGCGCGCCTCGCGTGAGCCCAGGGTCTCCGTGACCGGCCGGCCGAATTCGTTGGTCGCGACCGTCCCGAGAAACTCGGCCAGTTCCTGCGCGGTGCCGCTCGGCGCGTCGGGCTTGGCGGCCGAGGCCATGTCGACGATCTCCCAGTGCGGCACGTGGCGCGCCGCGATGCCGGAGAAGTGCTTCAGCAGCGCCGCCGTGATCGAGAAGTTGCCCGCGGCGATCACGCCGACGCCCCGTGCGCGTGCGGCCTCGTCGATCTCGCCGTATTCCCGTCCCGTGAGCCCCGAAGTCCCGACGACCGCGGCCACGCCCGCTTCGATCGCGCACATGACGTTCCCGTAGACGACGCTCGGGTGCGTGTAGTCGATGTAGACGTCGGCCGGCTCGCGGAGCGCTTCGGCCACTTCGGAGGAAATCCGCACGCGGGAGCCGTCCGCCTCTCCCCGCACGTCGCCGACCGCCTGTCCCGCCGCTCGCCGCGCCACCGCGCCCGTCAGTTCGAACTCGTCCGATTCGACGATGGCGGCGACGACGCTCTCGCCCGTCCACCCCGTAGCTCCTCCCACACAGACACGAATGCTCATCTTCGCTCCCGTCCATTGGCGGTTCCACGGCGGCTCCGCGCGCGGTTCCCGGCGGCTCCTCCGACGTTCCCGCGGGAACGTGTTGCGCGCCGACCCTGGCTCACGATCGAGGAAACACTTCCGCCCCGGTGAGCCCCAGGTGATGGTCCGTGGCCCATGCGATCCCGATCTCGTGTTGTTCCATCAGGGCAAGACTGGACGCGTCCACGTACGTCAGGCGGGCCCCTCGCAGCCGGTCGAGGATCCGGCAGGTGTCACGGTGGAGCCGGGACGTTCCCTCGAGCAGGACGAGTCCGTCGAGGTTCTCCACGAGGCGGCGGCACGCGCGAGCCTGCTCCTCGCCGTGGCGATGCAGGAACCAGGAATACGCCTCCGACCAGACGAGCACCGACGTGTGCCAGCGCGGCGCAGCTCCGCCGAACAGTGAACGCGCCTGCGCATGGTACCGGTCTCGCCGGTTGAGGGCTGCGATGAGGATGCCCGTGTCGAGAAAGACCTTTCGTCCCTTCAAGGCGTCGCGCGCCCGTAGACCACTTCATCGACGGTCGCGCTGTCCCCGGGCTCACCGTCGACCGTTCCGAGATAGGCCATCCACGGCTGCTCGTCGGGCAGCCTCGAGAGGGTTTCGGCCAGACTCCTCCTGCACAGCTCCGCGATTGAAATCCCCTCCCTGCGTGCGGCTTCCCGCACTCGCTCGTAGAGTTCTCTGTCCACCGAAATCTGCGTCCGAATCATCATGCGGCATCCATTCCCGGATCATGTTATCGCCACTCCGGACCATGATAACATAAGCCCGTGCCCGTGGCCATTTGGATCATCGTATGTTGAGGGGACATGAGCCCTCCGACCGAGGATGGAGAACATGAGCATGGATCGCCGCGACTTCGTTCGAACTTCCGCCGCCGGCCTGGCCGCGGCCGCCACGCCCGCCGCGCTGGCCGCCGAGCGCCGTCCTCCCGGTGCTTCCGCCCGCTCGGGGGCTCCCGCCGTCCGCCGTCCGCGCGCCGCTCCGCCCATCGTCGTCTCCGATCTCAGCGGGATCCGCTTCAACAACGGCGGACCCGAAAGCTCGGTGGAACGCGCCTTCCGCGGGATCGTCGAGGGAGAGGACGTGCTCGACGCCCTCATGGCGGGCGTGAACATCCCCGAGAACGACCCCACCGAGATGGGGATCGGCTACGGCGGGCTCCCCAACGCGGACGGCGTCGTCCAGCTCGACGCCTGCTGCATGCACGGACCCCGGCGCTGGGCCGGCGGCGTCGCGGCGCTCGAAGGCGTCCGCACCCCCTCGCTCGTCGCGAAGGCGGTGGCCGAACTCACGGACCACCACCTCCTCGTCGGAGCCGGCGCCCAGGCGTTCGCCCGCCAACTCGGGTTCGAGATCGAGGACGACCTCAACACGGAGGCGTCCCGCGCCCTGTGGCTCGAATGGCGCCGGCGGATCGACCCCGGCCACTGGCTCGACCCCCGCAAGCGGCTCGAAGCCGGGCTCTCGATGGTCGACGACGGCCTGATCCCCGCGCACTCGTTCTGGGGGACGACGAACTGCAACGCGGTGAACGCGGACGGGGACGTCTGCGGCGTCACCACGACGAGCGGCCTCTCGTGGAAGATCCCCGGACGCACCGGCGACTCCCCGATCCTCGGCGCCGGGCTCTATGTGGACAACGACGTGGGCGCCGTCGGCTCGACGGGCCGGGGCGAGGCGAACCTCTACAACCTCTCGTCCTTCCTCGCCGTCGAGTTCATGCGCCAGGGGATGAGCCCCCTCGACGCGGGCATGGCCACGCTGGAGCGGATCCGGTCGAACACGGTCGAGTCGCGGCTCCTCAACGAACGCGGCCTGCCGAACTTCGACGTGCGCTTCTTCCTCCTCAACAAGCAGGGAGAGACGGCCGGGGTCGCCCTGTACGGGTCCGCGGAGACGCACTACGCCGTCTGCACCGAGAACGGCGCGGAGGAACGTCCGTTCGAGGGCCTGCTGGAGGGCTCGCCCCGCGACGCGTAGCGGCGCCCCGAGGGTGGTTCGCGCCGCGCTCGAGACTCAGCGGTTGTAGGCGGGCGTCGGCCCCCGAAGCCGCGCCCACACGCCATCGCAGGCAGCGAGCACCTCGGGGCCGAGGGGCGGTGCGTCGAAGGCGGCGAGGTTCTCCTCGAGGTGCTCCATGCGTGACGCCCCGAGGATGATGCAGTCCGCCCCCTCCTGCGCGCGCAGCCAGCCCAGCGCGAGTTGCACCGGCGTCAGGCCGGCGTCCCGGGCGATCGTCTCGACCTCGGCCACCGCGTGGAAGTACTCGTCGTGCCAGAAGCGGTCGAGGTACATCCGGTTGTCGTCGAAGCGGGTTCCGGGGAGCGGCCCATTCGGGCTCTGCTTGCCGGTGAGGAGCCCGCCCGCGAGCGGGTTGTAGACGACGTTCGAGATCCCGTAGCGCTTCGTGAACGCGAGGTACTCCTGCTCGATCCCGCGCGCCGCGAGGTTGTACATCGGCTGCGCGATCCACGGCCTCGCCCAGCCCTCCCGCTTGCAGATGGAGCACATCTCGGCCATCTGCCACGCGCTGTAGTTGGACGTCGCCGGATAGTGGATGAGCCCCTCGACGCGAAGCTCCTCCAGCGTGGCGAGACTCTCCTCTATCGGCGTGTCATAGTCCGGCAGGTGCAGGTAATAGATGTCCAGATAGTCGGTTCCGAGCCGCCGCAGCGAATCGTCGATGCCGCGGCGGATCGCGTCGCGCGAGAGGCCCGTGTATTCGACGGGATCTCCCATCGGATTGCAGACCTTGCTCGCCAGGACGATCTCCGCGCGCCGGTCCCCGAGGACCTCTCCCAGGATCTCCTCCGACAGGCCCTGGTTGTAGACGTTCGCGGTGTCGAAGAAATCGATGCCCCGCTCGAAGCACAGGTCCACCATCGCCGCGGCGGTATCGACATCGGTCTGCGACCCGAACGTCATCGTGCCCATGCAGGCGCGGGACACCCGGAGGTCGGTATGGGTGAGTTTTCGTCTCTCCACGATCTTTAGTATCCTCCGATGGGGTGCAACCGTCCCGGGGACGCCCGCTCGCACCGAGGGCGCACCGGGCGGTACCGGCAACGTAGCGGAACCCGAGCGCGGGATGGAACAGATGACGAGTGGCCCGGTCCGGACGCGATCGCTGGAAGAACTCGCGGCCGACGCTGCGGCGCGCTACGCGGCGGCGAATCCCCTGAGTCAGGCGAGCTTCGAGCGCTCGACGAACCACCTGCCCGGGGCGGACACCCGAACGGTCAACCACTACGACCCCTTCCCGGTCACCATCGTCCGGGGCGAAGGGTCGCGGCTCCACGACCTCGACGGGCACGTCTACGTCGACTTTCTCAACGACTACACGGCCGGGCTCTACGGCCACTCGAACCCCGTCATCCGGGCCGCGATCGTGGAGGCGGCGGGACGGGGCCTGACCCTCGGCGGGCCGAGTCCGAACCAGCAGGAATTCGCCGAACTCATCTGCCGCCGCTTTCCCTCCGTCGATCGCCTGCGCTTCACGAACTCGGGGACGGAGGCGAACCTCATGGCCGTCAGCCTGGCGCGGGCGGTGACGTATCGTGACGGCGTCCTCGTGTTCGACGGCGGGTATCACGGCGGTCCGTTGAACTTCACCGGCCCCGACCGGCGGCTCAACGTGCCCTTCCCGTGGATCGTCGCGGACTACAACGATGCCGAATCCGCGCGATCCCTCATCGCGGAACGGGCGACCGATCTCGCCTGCGTGCTCGTGGAACCGATGCTCGCGGGCGGCGGATGCATCCCCGGGACCCGGGTGTTTCTGAACGCGCTGCGGGACGCGACGCGCCGGGCCGGCGTCCTCCTGGTCTTCGACGAGGTCCAGACCTCGCGGCTCGCCCCGGGGGGCATGCAGGAGGCGCTCGACATCCACGCCGACCTCACGACCTTCGGAAAGTACCTCGGGGGCGGCGCCTCCTTCGGCGCCTTCGGGGGACGCGCCGATCTCATGGACCGCTTCGATCCGCGCCGGGAGAATCACCTCAGCCACCCCGGCACGCACAACAACAACTCGCTCACCATGGCGGCGGGTCTCACGGGGCTGCGCGACGTGTTCACGCCCGACGCGGTGCGCCGGCTGACGGTGCGGGGAGACGCCCTGCGCGCCGCCCTGAACGGGGTCGCGGCGGCGAGGGACGCGCCCGCGCAGGTCACGGGCCGCGGTTCGATCATGACGGTCCACTTCCAGCGGAAGCCGATCCGCCGCCGCACCGATGTCGCGCACACACCGATGGCGGCCCGGGACCTCTTCCAGCTCGAGATGCTGCTCGCCGGGTTCTACGTGGCCCGCCGGGGGTTCGTCACGGTCTCGATGGCGCACGACGACGAGGACTGCGACGCGCTGGTCGCGGAATTCGACGCCTTCCTCGGCAGGCACGCCGCCGCGATCGATACGGCGCTCGAATGACAGGTTTTCAGGCGTGGTCCACCAGGTGATGGTCCGGATGGGATCGAAGGCGAGGTCGGCACGAGCGGCGATGGTCGCGTCGCTGCTCCTGATGACGATGACCGGTTCGGTCGCGGGCCAGCAGGATGAGTGCGGGGACAGGGCGTCGCTTCACGTCCTCGTTACCGAGGAGTCCGGGGCACTCAACCTGCCCGGGGCCACGATCGTGCTCCGCTGGACCAGCGATGAGGTGCTCAGGCGTGTGCGCGAACCCGCCGGGCCGGACGGGCGCTTCTCGGTCTGCGTTCCCGCCGATGCGCGGGGGGCGACGCTATGGGCGGAGTTCGGGGATGATTCGAGCGAGGAGGCGACGGTCGCCTTCGAGCCCGGCGCACCGCACGAGATCCACCTGCGCGTCCTGTTCGGAGACACCGAGCCGGGGAGGATCGTGGGCCGAGTGCTCGACGCGTCCACCGAGGAGCCTGTGGCCACGGCCACGGTGTCGCTCGTCGGCCGGCCGGCCGAGGTCCGGAGCGACCGCCAGGGCCGGTTCGCCCTCACCGGCGTGCCCGGCGGGGAGCACCTGCTCGAGGTCGAAAGGATCGGCTACGCTTCCCTCCGCTACCAGGTGACGGTGGTCCGCGGACTGAGCACGGAGCTCCAGGTCGGCCTCGTGCCCGCCCCGGTGGAGATGGAACCGCTGGTCGTGACGGCAACCCGACCGCGACGGCTGGAGATCAACGGGTTCTACGACCGCAAGTACTTCGGCGAACTCATCGGCGGGGGCACGTACTTCACGCTGGAGGATATCGACCGCCGGCGCCCGCTCCGCGTCTCGCACATGCTCGCCGACGCGCCCGGCATCCGCCTTCGCTGCCCCGGCTCCGGGTTCCGCGACTGCTGGGTCGAGAGCCGGAGGGCGGCCGGAGGATTCACGCCCGGGGGCTGTGAACTCAGCGCCTACCTCGATGGTTCTCCGATTCCGGTCCGGGAAGTGGACTCGCTCGTGCTGCCGGTGGAGGTCGCCGGCATCGAGGTGTACCAGGGGGCCGGGGAACTGCCGCCCGAGTTCGGCGGATACGACGCGCGCTGCGGGGCCGTCGTGATCTGGACGAAGTAGCCGGGGCTCGGTCCTCTATCTGACCCGCACGTGCTTCTCGAGCATGCGGCGGCGGACGACGCCGCCGTAGACGTTGCCCTCCGAGTCCACGCCCACGGCTTCTGCCCCGCTGTGCTCGATGGTCGTGGACTCAATGTCCTCGATGAAGTACGAGACCGATCCGTCGCGCGCGCTCCCGATCCGGATCCCCTTCTTCCAGCCGGGGTTGTTCGGCCCCCAGCTCTCGGAATCCGCGACGTAGATCGTGTCGTCGTCGTCGATGAAGATCCCGCTCGGGCGGCTGAACTGCTTCCATTCCTCCAGGAACGTCCCGTCCTCGAGGAAGATCTGGATGCGGTTGTTGGCCCTGTCGCCGATGAAGATCCGTCCCTGTGAGTCGCTGGCGATCGCGTGCGGCGTGCTGAACTGGCCGGGGCCGGAGCCCGGTCCGCCCCAGGCGTCGAGGAAATCCCCCTCGGAACTGAAGCGCACGACGCGGTCGTTGCCTTCGCCGTGACCTTCGGTGACGAGGAAGTCGCCGCCGGGAAGGACGAGGACATCCGTCGGCTGGTTGAAGACGTCGGGCCCGAGCCCCGCGACGCCGGCCTGCCCGAGGGTGAGGAGGAGTTCGCCGTCGGAGCTGAACTTGAACACCTGGTGTCCGAGTTCCCCGTTTCCGCGGGCGTCCGTCGCCCAGACGTTTCCCTCATCGTCTACATAAAATCCATGCGGGTAGTTGAACAGTCCCGCGCCCCAGGAAGCGAGGGCCCGGCCGGACATGTCGTACTTGACGATCGGGTCTTCGGATCGGCCGGCGCAGCTGTTCTCGAAGCAGCGGTGCATGACGTAGAGATGGCCATCGGGCCCCTGCTCGACGCCCGTGACCTGCCCCCACTGGACAGCGCCCGGGGGCAGTTCCGCCCAGGGTTCGATGCGCTCGTAGGGGCCGGGCAGGTCGTTGACGGGCTCCATCTGTTGCACCGCGCCGTCCGCGTTCGCGGCGCCGCCTTCGTCGCCGGAGCCGCCGCACGCCGCGACGACCGCGGCGAGACAGAAGAGGGTGCAGAGTCGTGTGATTCGCCGTGTCATTTGTCGTCTCCCTCATCGGTTGCGGGCTTCCCGGCCGAAGCGGGCCGGCCGCCGGTTCGGATCACCCCCTCCTGGGCGACCGAGGCCACGAGCGCCCCTTCCCGCGTGAAAAAGCTCCCGCGCGTGAACGCCCGCGCGCCGCTCGCGACCGTGCTCTCGGTCACGTACAGGAGCCATTCGTCGACCCGGAAGGGACGGTGGAACCAGATCGCGTGGTCGAGCGAGGCGCCCATCAGGTCGCGGTCGAAGAAAGTACGCCCATGCGGAACGAGGGCGGCGCGCAGGAGCCCGTAGTCGGAGGCGTAGGCGAGGACCGCCTGGTGGTCGAGCGGATCGTCGCCCAGCTCTCCGACGGTGCGAATCCAGGCCCGCCGGACGGGCCGGTCCGGCTTCGGCTTGAAGGGGTCGAGCGGGGCCACGGGACGCCGGTCGAGCGGCCGGTCCTGCGTGAGCAGGGAGCGGAGCGGCTCGGGAACGCGCTCGGCATTCCGCCGGATGATGTCGATCTCCGACTCCAGCGCCTCCGGCGGCAGCACATCCGGCATCTCGTCCTGGTGCTCGATGCCGTCCTCCGTCTTGTGGAACGAGGCGGACAGGTTGAAGATCGCGCGCCCATGCTGGATCGCCGTCACGCGCCGCGTGGTGAAGCTCCGTCCGTCGCGCAGGCGGTCCACGAAGTAGACGACGGGAATCTCCAGATCGCCGGCCAGGATGAAGTACCCGTGCAGCGAGTGCGCGGAACGGTCCTCGGCGTCGACCGTCCGGCGCGCCGCCACGAGCGACTGGGCGAGCACCTGTCCCCCGAAGATCCGGCCCGATCCGATGTCCCGGTTCTCCCCGCGATAGATGTTCCGCTCGACCGGTTCGAGGTCGAACAGGTCGACCAGATCCTGTACGGTGTAGCTCACGGGAAGCTCTCGGGCGGCACGCGCCGCAGGGTGGCCTGCTCGAAGGCGTACGCGAGTTCGATGAGCCGCGGCTCGCTGCAGGCCGCCCCCGTGAACCCGATCCCGAACGGCGCGGGCCGCGCGTCGAAGCCCTCGGGGAAGGGCGGCGTCGGCGCGTTGGGCACGAAGCCGAACGGCACGACGATGTGCGGGTACTGCGCCCGCGCCGCGAGCGCGGCTCCGCGGCTCCCCGGTGTGAAGATCGCGTCGAGGTCGTACTCCTCCAGCACGGCGTCGATCCCGCGCATCTGGCTCAGCAGCGAATCCTTCGCCATGTCCGCCGCGTTCCGGGCACGGTCCGCCTCCACGTCCATCTCATCGGAGATGTCGTAGCGCGACTGCTCGTACTTCATCGACCCCGCGTCGCGGTGCGCGAGGTTCCACTCCCGAAGCTCGGTCAGCGTCCCGACCGGCGCCGAGGGCCCGAGCGATTCGAGCCACGCGTCGAAATCGCGCTTCATCCCGTACTTGAAGTTGACCGAACACCCCTCGTCCGAACCCTTCGCCTGGTGCCCGCCGATGCAGAGCGGCCACGTGTTGAAGTTGGCCCCCGGGTCCGGATCGACGAAGCTGGGGATCTCGGCCGGGTCCACGACGACCGCGCCCGCCGCCTCGAGGACCGCGATGGCCTCGGACATGAGGGCCGCGGCCTCCTCGTTCAGCCCGCCGATCGTCTCGCCTCCGACCTCCACCGGCTCGTAGTAGAAGGCCCGGGGGATCCCGATCCGGGCGCCCTCCAGCCCGCCGGCGTTCAGAAACGGCGTGTAGTCGCGGCCCGGCGGCGCCTCGCAGCGCGCGGTGGCCGCGTCGTTCGGATCGGGCTCCGTCCCCTCCATCGCCCCCAGCATGATCGCCGCGTCCGTCACCGTGCGGGCCATCGGCCCCGCCATGTCGTGGTCCAGCGTCACGGGAGCCACGCCCCAGCGGCTGACGCGCGCGATGGTAGGCCGGATGCCGACGAGCATGTTCGCGTTCGAGGGGCTGATGATCGACCCGCCGGTATCCGTCCCCACGTTCGCCGACCAGAAGCTCGCGGCCGTCCCGATCCCGGAGCTGGAGCCGCCCGTGGTGAGCGCCGGACGCCCATCGTTGCGGTCTTCCCGCGGGTCGCGGCGCGGATCGTAGGGGTTGAGGCCGTAACCCGTGAGAGCGTTGTAGTTGCCCGGCATCTGGTTCGGCGGCCCCGCCATGAAGTTCGCGAACTCCGTGAGTCCCGCCTTCGCGATGATGATCGCGCCGGCCTCGCGCAGGTTCGTCGTCAGCGTGGCCTCGTACGGCGGCAGGTACCCCTCGAAGGCGAGCGACCCGCCCGTCGTCGGGATGTGTGTCGTGTGGATGTTGTCCTTGAGCGCGACCGGGATGCCGTGCAGGGGACCGCGCACGTCGCCCGCCGCCCGCTCCGCATCGAGCGCCTCGGCCTCCGCGAGCGCGTTCGGATTGATCGAGACGGCCGCGTTGAGCTGCCACTCGTAGCGCGCGATTCGCGCCAGGTGCTCCATGACGAGTTGCCGCGACGTGAGCTGCCCGCTCTCCATCGCCGCCCGCATCTCCGGAATCGTCGCCTCGACCACGTCGAACGGCGCCGTCTCGGATGCCGGGCCGCCGCACGCCACCGAAATCGCGGCCAGCAGGACGCTCGCCCGCAGGCAGCCCACCGGCGGAACGCCCCCCCAGCGGAATCCGGCCTGCATGGCGCGGTTGTTGGGACCTGGAACTGACTTCATGGGATCCTCCGATTCCCGGGACTCCGACGCGGACCTCGAATCTCGCCCTGCTGTGGCCGTATAGTAAGGGATGACCCGCTGTCCGCCGTAGCCTCGATCCCGGGAGACCGCCGTGTTCCGCAGAATCCTCACCGCTTTCGCTCTCGTCACCCTCACGACCGTCGCCGCCGCCCCGCTCCACGCACAGGATCTCGACGCCCCGCGCCCGATCGAGCGTCTCGACACGGTGTGGATCGAGGAGATGACGTGGATGGAAGTGCGCGACGCCCTCGCCGAGGGGATGACGACGGCGATCATCGGTACCGGGGGCATCGAGCAGAACGGCCCCTACCTCGCGAGCGGGAAGCACAACTTCGTGCTGCAGGCCACCGCGGAGGCGATCGCCCGCGAACTCGGGAACGCGCTCATCGCCCCCGTCATCAAGCTGGTCCCGGAGGGGAGCATCGATCCGCCGTCCGGACACATGCGCTACCACGCGACGATCAGCGTCCGGCAGGAGACGTTCGAGGCCATGATCACCGACGTCCTGGGCAGCCTCGCCGCGCACGGGTTCGAGAATCTCGTCCTCATCGGAGACAGCGGAGGAAACGTCAGCGGCATGGAAAACGTGGCCGCCACCCTCAACCGCGCCTGGGCGGACCGGCCGGCCCGCGTCCACTTCATCCCGGAGTACTATACGGAAGACATTTATAGTTGCGACTATCTGAAAGAGGAGTTGAGGATATTCCAGCAACCGGACGAGTGCGTGGCGACCCGCAACGAGTACCACGACGACTATCACTATTCGTCCATAATGTCGACGGTGGATCCGGAGACGATCCGGGCGGAGCAACGGATGGACGCCGGCCTCTTCTCGATCAACGGCGTCGACCTCTCACCGCTGGAGCGGACGGTGGAGAACGGGCGGCTCCTCGTCGACTACCGCGCCGAGATCACCGCCCGCGCGATCCGCCGCTCGATCGCGGCCGCCGCCGCTCGCGGCTCACTTCGCTGACCCCGAGCCACCCGCGCCGGCCGCGCCGCTCGGGGACGGTGCCGCGCCGCCGAACACCTTCACCTCGATCCGGGCCACCCGTTCCGTGATCTCCACCCGAAATGCGTGCACTTCTCCGCGAAGTTCGTGCATCTCTCCGCGCAGCCCCTGAATCTCGCCCCTCGTCTCACCGCGCAGCCCCCGAATCTCTCCCCGCAGCCCCTTCATGTCGTCGCGGTGCCTGTGCGCCGTGCCGAGGATGAGCCCCGCCAACGCCACGCCCACAGCGATGATCCCGATGAGTTCCGCCCCCATCTTCCTCCTCCTGAACCGAGTCACGTCGCACGGAGGCTCCCGCCTCGCGTTCCGTGTCCAAGTTCCCGACCGCTCTCAACGTAGGATCAACCGGTCTTGCCGACTACCCGCCGCCGCGCCGCCGCTATCGGTCACCGGGTCCGCCTCCGCCCTCCGGCCTCCGGTCCCAGTAGTCGGTGGGGCGGTCGTCGCTCATGAGGGCATCCTCGTCGACCCAGTAGTGGTCGCCGAACGGCTTCGGGTCGGGCCACACCTCATCCAGCGTGTCCGCGTCGTAGACGATGCCGTCCTTCACCACGAGGCGGATGTCCGCCGTGTTGCGGATGTCGTCGAGCGGGTTCGAGTTGAGGACGATGAAGTCCGCCAGCTTGCCCTCGGCGAGCGATCCCGTCTCGTGCGCCAGGCCCAGGAAGTGGGCGCCGTGGATCGTGCCGACCTCGATCCCGGTCATCTCGTCCGTGCCCGCCGCGGCCATCCACACCTCGTAGTGGGAGCCGAGGCCGTGCAGCTGTCCGTGCGAGCCGATCGCGCCCCAGCCGCCCTCCTCGATGATGTCGCCGAGACCGCGCGCGAGGAGGGGGAAGCTGTAGTCGGTTTCCGGGCGCATCATGCGGCGCCGGGTGGAGGGGATGAGCATCCGCCACGGAAGCCAGCGGCGCAGCTTCTCATCCTTCCACACATCGTCGGTCTGGTAGAAATACTCCTCGTTCCAGGCCCCGGGGCCGCCGACGATGAAGGTGGGAGAGTACACCGCGTCCGCGTGCCCGAAGAACTTCGCGACGTCGTCGTACAGCGGCACGTAGCTCAGCGGGTGCTCCCACCCGGTGTGGCCGTCCATGATCATGCCCATGTTGTACTCGATGTCGCCGCCCTCGGCGGTCACGCGCAGGCCGCGCACCCGCGCCGCGTCCGTGACCCACTGCCGCTGGTCGCGGCGCGGCTGCAGGTACTCCTTGATCATCACCGCGCCCCAGGACGCGAGGCGCGCGACGTTCTGGTCGGCCAACTCGTAGCTCGAGATCTCGTTCTGGCGGGCCCCGTCGCCCGAGTAGACCGGGTCCCCGGTGCTGTAGGTGCGCGGGCCGATCATGGCGCCCGCCTCGACGAGTTCGGCGGCGGGGAAGACGTTCGACGACCACTGCGAGTTGTCGAGCGTCGTCGTGACCCCGTACGCCATGTAGATCGCGGATTCCCAGTTGCGCTGCGGGATCACGCCCACGTGGTCGCGGTGATGGTGCGCGTGCATGTCGATGAGGCCGGGCATGATCGTCGTGCCGGCCGCGTCGATCACGTGGTCCGCGCCGGCGGTGTCGCAGTCGCCGATGCAGGCGAGGCGGCCGTCCCGCACGACGATGTCGCCGCTCCCGATGACCCGGTCGTCCTCGACCGTGATGATGCGGGCGCCGGTGAAGGCGACGCTGCCGCGCGCGATGTGGCGCGGGAGTTCGAGGTCGATCGGCGTCTCGACCGTCTCGCCCGTCGTCGGGTCGTGCATGTAGTAGCGCGGTCCGCTCACGAACTCGAGCGTGCTCGCGTCGCGCCAGCGCGGATGGATCCCGCCCTCGAAGCTGACCTGCGTGACCGGGAGCTGGCCGCTGCGCTTGGCGATGCGGACGATGTTGGACCCCGTCCCGCCGTACGGGAACGGCATCCGGTACACGTTGTCGCCCTCCTGGAAGGCGAGCCACGCCCCGTCCGGCGATACCGCCGCCTCGTCCGCGTCCGGCAGCGTGAAGTGGACCCGGCGGTCGCTCCCGTCGAGGCGGATGGAGGCGATCTCGGTCCCCGCCGGCTCGCCGTTGCCGGGCCCCATCGTCTCCGGATAGAAGAGCCGGCCGTCCGGTCCGAACGACGCCTGCGCGACGGGACGCCGCGGCATGAGCGGACGCCCGCCGGTGTAGGGCCGCGCCACCTTCGTGATCAGCGCCGCGTCGCCGCCTTCCGCCGGCACGCGCACGAAGTCGAAGAACTGATTGCTCGCCACGGTCCGGCCGCGCGTCGTCGCACCCGACCCCCGCGTGACGACGATGTCCCCGCCGTCCGGACTCCACACGGTGTTGAGATATTCCGCCGCCCGCGTCGTGAGCTGCCGCGGCTCGCCACCGTCCGCCGGCACCCGCCACACGTGGCCCTGCGCGGCGTCCGCCCAGCTCGTGAAGGCGATCGACCGCCCGTCCGGCGACCACGTCGGCGCCATCTCGAACGGCTCGAACGAATCCGGCGTGAGCCGCCGCGGCGTGCCATCCGGCAGGTCCATGATCCAGACCCGTCCCACCGCCTGGAAAGCGAGCCGGCTCCCGTCCGGCGAGGAGGCGGTCCAGCGCGGGAACTTCACCTTGAAGGTCTCACCCAGCGCCATCTGCGGGCGCCCCGCCATCTCCGAGATCGTCCGCTGCACGCGGGCGGTGAAGGGGATCGTCGCGACGGTGCCCTCGAGATCGACCCGGCGGATCTTCCCGCCCGCCGAGATCACGAGGGATCGCGAGTCCGAAGCCCAACCGTACCCCGGCAGGTCGCGGGACACCTTCATCCCCTCCGCCATGTCCACCTCGATGGGGTCCATGAGGACGCGCTCGGCCCCCGTCTCCAGGTCGCGCAGCCAGAGCGCGGTGCGGGGCCCGAAGCGGTGCCCGTCGTGGGAGATCGTCCCGTCGGGGATGCGGCGCGCGAAGGCGAGCCAGCGCCCGTCCGGAGACGGCTCCGGGGCGATCGCCCCGCCGCTCGACGTCTGCCCCTGCTGGACCGTGATGCCGGAAGTGATCTCGTCTACCCGCCCCGTCTCGAGGTCGAGGCGCCGGATCTGCTTGTGCCCCTGCGTCATGTCCAGCCGGCCGGACCCCAGCCCCGGCGGCGCCGCCCGGAAGTGGAAGTAGAGCGACGCTCCATCCGCCGAGAACGACGGCCACTGCGCCCCGGAATAGTCCGGCCCGACAAGTTGCACGCCCTCGCCGCCGTCCTTCGAGTACATCCAGATGCCCGGCGCCGGACCGCCCCCGCCCCGCCGCGTCGAAGCCCGCCGCACCGCGATGAACCGGCCATCCGGACTCCAGGCGGGTTCCCACGCGCGCAGTCCCTGGTCCTCGAACACGGGCCGCGGGTTCGAACCGTCCGCGTCCATCAGCCACAGGTTGCTCTGTCCCCCGCGGTCGGAGATGAAGGCGATCGTCGACCCGTCCGGCGACAGCCGGGGATGATAGTTGACGGCCACGCCGGTGTTCTGCGTGAGGACCTCCGCCTCGCCACCCTCCACCGGGAGCCGGTAAATGTGTCCGAGGAGGTCGAACACGAGCCACGCCCCCCCCGGCTCGAGGTCGATGGACAGCCACGTCCCCTCGTCCGTCGTGAAGTCGATCTCGCGGGTCTCGCCGAGCGGCGCGGTCACATCCCACGCCGGAGAGACGTCGCCTTCCTGCGGGAGCGCGGCGGCCCCCGGCGCGGCAAGCGCGAGACAGAGAAGCGCCAGGACGCCGGTGGGAGCCGAACGGGCGCCGGGAGCCGAGTCGGTGCGGGAAGTCGAGTCGGTGCGGGAAGCCGAGTCGGTGCGGGAATCACACATGGGGGGACCTCCGGTGGGAGAGTGAATCATGATGTCGTGCGGCGCTCGAGACGCGTGGCGTCGAGGATCCTGCTCGCGAGTTCCTCGATCGAGCAGCGCGTGGCGTCGATGAACGGGATGTCGAGGCGCTCGAACAGCGACTGCGCCTGACGGATCTCGAAGCTCACCTGGCGGGGCGAGGCGTAGCGGCGGCCGATCCCGCGCGCGCTCCGCAACTCCCCCAGGCGCTGGGGCTCGATCGTGAGCCCGTAGATCTTGTCGCGGTGCGGGGAAAGGATGGACGGGACGCGCCGCTCCTCCAGATCGCTTCCCGTGAGAGGATAATTCGCGGCGAACACGCCGTACTGAAGGGCGAGATACAGGCAGGTCGGGGTCTTTCCCGATCTCGACACGCCGATCAGGACGAGGTCGGCCCGGTCGTATCCCTGCGGATTCGAGCCGTCGTCGTGAGACAGCGCGAAGTTCATCGCCTCTATGCGGCGGTCGTATTCCCGGTAGTTCTGGATGCCGTGCGAGACCCCCATCGCGTGCTGCGAAGTGTGGCCGAGTTCCTTTTCGAGCGGTCCGAGAAAGGAATCGAAGAAGTCGAGGAAGAGGGCGTCCGTCCTCCCCACCATCTCCCGCACCGTATCCCGCACGTCCTCCTTCACCAGCGTGCTGAAGACGATGGGCGGCGACCCCCGTGCCCGGGCGGCCGCGTTGATCTTCTTCGCGGCCCGTTTCGCCTTGTCGACGGTGGAGACGAATGGTACGGTGACTTTCCGGAACTCGAGGGCGTCGAACTGCGCGATCAGGCTGTGGCCGAGGGTCTCGGCCGTGACGCCCGAGTGGTCGGAGACGAAGAACACCGTTCGCTGGGTCATCTTGCACTGATTCTCCGGCTTCGATTTGCCTGGGACAACCGTTCGGGGTTGCCGGGAGGCCGGGGTTGGGAGTCGCCGTGTCCGGGTATATCGCGCCATTCGAGTCGATCGGACTCGCCGATCTCGAATCCGTCGGAGGGAAGAACGCATCGCTCGGCGAGATGATCTCCCATCTCTCCGCCGCCGGTGTGGAGGTCCCCGGGGGCTTCGCGATCACGGCCCGGGCGTACCGCGACTTCCTCTCGGGCGAACTCGGCGAACGCATCCACGCTTCGCTCGATGCCCTGGACGTCGAGGACCTGGGGGCGCTTGCCCGCACGGGCTCCGAGATCCGCAGCTGGATCGCCGACACGCCGCTGCCGCCGGGGCTCGCTGCCCGAATCGAAACGGCCTACCGCGAACTCGGCGCCGCCGGCAGCGCCCCGGGCGACATTTCCGTCGCCGTGCGCTCCTCCGCCACGGCCGAGGACCTCCCGGAAGCCTCCTTCGCGGGACAGCAGGACACGCTGCTCAACGTCCGTGGCGTGGAGGCGGTCCTCGCAGCGGTCCACGAGGTCTACGGTTCGCTCTTCACCGACCGCGCGATCGCCTACCGCGTCCACCACGGGTTCGCGCACCGCGATGTCGCGCTCTCCGTCGGTGTCCAGCGCATGGTACGCGCGGACAAGGGTTCGAGCGGGGTGATGTTCACGCTGGACACCGAGTCGGGCTTCCGGGACGTCGTGTTCATCACGAGCGCCTGGGGTCTCGGCGAGACGGTCGTGCAGGGGGGTGTGAATCCGGACGAGTTCTACGTCTACAAGCCCGCCCTGCGCGCCGGGCGCCACGCGATCCTCCGCCGAAACCTGGGCGGCAAGGCGATCAAGCTCGTGTACGCGGACGCGGGTCCCGCCGCCGCGTCGGTCGAGACGGTCGCGGTGCCCGGCGAGGACCGGCTTCGCTTCTCGCTGACGGACGATGAGGTGCACGAACTCGCCCGCCAGGCGCTCCTGATCGAGGACCACTACGGGCGCCCCATGGACATCGAGTGGGCTCGGGACGGGATCGATGGCGGTCTGCGGATCGTGCAGGCGCGTCCGGAGACCGTGCAGAGCCGCACGGGCGGAGTGATCTCCCGCTTCACGCTCAAGGAGCGGGGCCAGGTGCTTGCCGAGGGGCGCAGCATCGGCGGCCGGATCGGAGGCGGCCCGGCGCGCGTCATCGAGTCGGCGTCGGAGATCGCGCGCTTCCGGCGCGGCGATGTGCTCGTCACGGACATGACGGACCCGGACTGGGAACCGATGATGAAGCAGTCCGCCGCCATCGTCACGAATCGCGGCGGCCGCACCTGCCACGCGGCGATCATCGCGCGCGAACTCGGCATCCCGGCGGTCGTCGGCTGCGGCGACGCGACGGCGCGGCTTGAGGAGGCCGGCGACGTCACGGTGTCCTGCGCCGAAGGCGACACGGGCTACGTCTACGAAGGGCTGCTCGATTTCGAGGAGGGAGAGATCCGTCTCGGCGCGATGCCCCGGATCCCGGTCAAGATCATGCTCAACGTGGGCAACCCGGACCGCGCGTTCGACTTCGCCTCGATCCCGAACCACGGGGTGGGCCTCGCCCGCCTCGAGTTCATCATCAACCGCATGATCGGCGTCCATCCGCAGGCCCTGCTCGACTTCGAGGAGCTGCCTGACGAACTGCAGCGGGAAATCCGGGTCCAGCACGCCGGTTATGCGGATCCGGTCGAGTTCTACGTCGAGAAGCTCACGGAAGGGGTCGCGACGATCGCCGCGGCCTTCGCCCCCGAGCCCGTCATCGTGCGGCTGTCCGACTTCAAGTCGAACGAATACGCGGATCTCATCGGCGGCCGCCGCTACGAGCCGAACGAGGAGAACCCGATGCTCGGCTTCCGCGGCGCGTCCCGCTACGTGTCGGAGAGCTTTCGTCCCGCGTTCGAACTCGAATGCCGGGCGCTGCGTCGCGTTCGCCGGAGCATCGGGCTCGACAACGTGTGGGTGATGGTCCCCTTCGTCCGCACCGTGGCCGAGGCGCGGGCCGTCGTCGACCTCCTGGCGGAGAACGGCCTCGCCCGGGGGGAGGACGGACTGCAGCTCATCATGATGTGCGAGCTTCCCTCGAACGCCCTGCTCGCCGACGAGTTCCTCGAGCACTTCGACGGGATGTCGATCGGGTCGAACGACATGACGCAGCTCACCCTCGGCCTCGACCGCGATTCCGGGCTGATCGCCGACATCTTCGACGAGCGCGACGCCGCGGTGAAGGCGACGCTCTCGATGGCGATCCGCGCCTGCGCGAAGGCGGGCAAGTACATCGGGATCTGCGGGCAGGGACCGTCGGACTACCCCGATCTCGCACGCTGGCTCGTGGAGGAGGGGATCGAGAGCATGTCGCTCAACCCGGACACCGCCGTCGAGACGTGGATGTTCCTCGCGGGGGAGGAAGTCTGACGACCGCGAACGGAGGGGCCGGGGCGCCGGAGGCCGGCGGAACGGGACTCGCGCGCCGGCTCGGACTGTGGGGTCTGGCGGCGACGGGCATCTGCTCGATGCTGGGGGCCGGGATCAACGTGGTTCCCGTCATGATCCAGCGGAACGTGCCCGGGATCGCGGAGAACGTGCTCCCGGCGTTCGCCTTCGGCGCGCTCCCCGCCGTCCTTGCCGGGCTCGCCTACGCGATCCTCGCCTCCGCCATGCCGCGGGCCGGCGGCAGCTACGTCTTCGCGAGCCGGGCGCTCGGTCCGTACTGGGGCTTCGTGGCGAGCTTCTCGCAGTGGTTCGGCCTTTCCATCGTCATCGGGGTCGTCTCCTACCTCATCGTCCCGTTCCTGCGGGACATCGCGGGCGCGCTGGGGATGGCGGGGCTGGCCGACGTGCTGGACACGGGTTCGGTCCGGGTGGCGCTGGCGCTCGCGATGCTGTGGACGTTCGCGTGGGTGAACCTGCGCGGCCTCAAGGCCTACGAACGCACCGTGGTGCCGCTGATGGTCGTCATGTTCGCCCTGGGCGCGATCGTCATCGTGGCCGGATTCTCGTTCGACCAGGGCGACTTCGCGGCGGCGCTCCTCGCGAGCGAAGGCGTGGAGGTGCCGGCCGCCGCGCCTCCGCCGCTCGGCCCGGCCGGCTTTCTCGCCGCCTCCGGCCTCCTATTCGCCAGCTTCGTCGGCTTCGACGCGATCGCGCAGGCGGGCGGGGAGGCACGGAATCCGAACCGCGCGCTCCCCCTCGCGATCGGCCTCGCCGTCTTCATCGTGGGCGCCTACTACCTGCTCTTCACGGCCGCCGTCTATCACACGGTCCCGTGGGAGTTCGTGTGGGCGCGGGCGCAGGAACAGGACCTCACCGCTCCCGGACTCCTCGGTTACGTGCTCCCGCCCTTCTGGACAGTGCTCATCGTCGCGGGGGCCGCGATCGCCCTCATCAACGACCTGCCGGCGATGATCCTCTCCGTCTCGCGCCTCGTCTTCGCGTGGGCCGAAGACGGGATCTTTCCATCCGGCCTCGCCCGGGTGCACCCCGCGTTCCGCACGCCGCACGCGGCCATTCTGCTGTCGACCGCGCTGGCCTCGGTCGCGATCCTCGGCAGCGAGTGGGCGGGAGACTTCTTCCTCGGCGTCGACCTCATGGTCACGTCGATGCTCGTCAACTTCATCATCATGTGCGTCTCCGTGCTCGTCCTCCCGCGGCGGAACCCCGGGATCGCCGCGAACTTCCGCGTTCTCCGCGGCCCGAAGCTGCGGACGTGCGTCTGCCTCGCGGGCATCGTCCTCCTGGGGACGTTTCTCGTGACGCACACATGGAAGGACCTCAACTCGGACGTCGCCGCGTGGTATTTCCGCTCCACGCCGCTCTGGATCGGCGTCATGGCGCTGGGATCGCTCATCTACTTCCGAAAAATGAGAGCGTTGCGAGCCTCCGGGACGGACGTCGCCCGCCTCTTCCGCGAGCTGCCTCCTGAGTAGGCCGGAGCGCCGGGAACTCGCTCCCGGCCTGGAGATCTCGCGGGTGCTCACCGGACTGTGGCAGGTCGCCGACCTGGAGCGCGAGGGCCCGATCGATGTCGAGGCCGCCGCAGCCGCGATGGACGCGTACAGCCAGGCGGGTTTCACGACGTTCGACATGGCCGACCACTATGGTTCGGCCGAGGAGATCGCCGGTGCGTGCGCGTCCCGGGCCCCGCATCGGGACGGAGACCTCCAGCTCCTCACCAAGTGGACGCCCGCGCCGGGCGCGCACACGCCGGCAACGGTGCGGGAAGCCGTCCGGCGGTCCCTGGACCGGCTCCGGGCGGATACGATCGACCTCCTTCAGTTCCACGCCTGGCACTACGCGGATCCGAGTTGGCTCGACTGCCTCTTCACCCTCCAGGAGCTGAAGGACGAAGGGCTGATCCGGCACCTCGGACTTACGAACTTCGACGCCGTCCACCTCGACATGGTCCTCCATACCGGCATCGAGGTCGTGTCGAACCAGGTTTCGTTCTCCCTCCTCGACGGACGCGCCGCCGGCGCCATGACGGAGGTCTGCCTGGAACACGGGGTCCAGCTTCTCGCATACGGGACGCTGGCGGGCGGCCTCCTGACCGAGCGCTGGCTGGGCGCCGACGACCCCGGAGCGGACGGCGTCCGAACCTGGTCGGAGATGAAGTACCGCCGCTTCGTGGAGGCGACGGGCGGCTGGGATCGGCTGCAGACGCTGCTCCGGGCGGTCCGGTCGGTGGCGGAGAAGCACGGCGTCTCGATGGCGAACGTCGCGGCGCGCGCGATCCTCGACCGGCCCGCGGTGGCGGGCGTGATCATCGGCGCCCGGCTGGGGCGGAGCGAGCACATCGCCGACAACCTGCGCCTCTCGTCGCTCCGGCTCGATGACGACGACCGGGAAACGCTGGCGGCCGCGGGCGGGGCGCTGGATCCCGTTCCGGGGGACTGCGGAGATGAGTATCGGCGGCCTCCCTACCTGACGGCGGCCGGCGACCTCAGCGATCACCTGGACGAGCTTCCGTCGCCGTATCCCGTCCGGTCCGGGAGCGGCGGCCGGACCCGAGTGGATTCCGGCACGATGTGGGAGGACCTCGCCGGCTACTGCCGGGCGGTGCGAACGGGCGATCGCATCGCGGTCTCCGGGACGACGGCCACGCACGGGGATCGCCGGATCGGAGGCGACGACCCGGCCGCGCAGACGCACTACGTCATCGACAAGATCGAGGGTGCGATCGAAGCGTTGGGCGGCCGCCTCGAGGACGTGGTCCGGACCCGGGTCTTCGTGCCGGAACTGGCGGACTGGGAGCCGGTCGCGCGTGCGCACGGCCGGCGTTTCGGCGACATTCGGCCCGCCAATACGCTGGTCCAGGCGGGTCTCATCGGGTCAGGATATCGGGTCGAGATCGAGGCCGAGGCCCGCGTCGGACGTTCCCGCGGGAACGTCCCCGAGTGAGCGGAGGAGGAATGAGGAAGCGGCGCAGGCACATGCGCGGAATCGTCCGGGTGGCCTTCATCTGGGCCCTGGCGGGGGCGTTCGTCGGGGCGATGATCGAAATCCTCGCCGACACGCTGCCCGGCGGACTCCCGATGGCGTCGCTCGTCGATATCTGGCCGCCGGTGCTCGCGATCCTCGGTTTCGCCGGCGGCGTGCTCTTCGGCGCGGTCTTCGGGGTTTCGGAAGTCTCAATGCTGAAGACGTTCCGCTCCGCCGTCCGCTTCCGGAAGTTCGAGATGAACCGCGTCGCGCGCCGACTCGGCCGCTGCGCGAGCGTCGAGGATCTGCGGGAAGTCGCCCGGCGCCGCCTCCCCCGCGGCGTATTCGGCTACATCGACGGCGCGGCGGAGGACGAGCGCACCCAGGCGCGGAACTGCAACGCCTTCCACCGTCTCGAGTTCCGGCCCCGCATCCTCCGGGACGTGACGAACGTGGACCCCGGCGTGACGGTCCTCGGCAGGCGCCAGCCGCTGCCGCTCATCCTCGCCCCCACCGGATTCAGCCGAATCGCGGACTCGGAGGGCGAACTCGCCGTGGCCCGGGCCGCCGACCGCGCGGGGGTCACCTACAGCCTCTCGACGCTCGGCACCCGCTCGATCGAGGAGGTGGCCGCCGTCAGCTCCGGTCCCAAGTGGTTCCAGGTCTACGTGTGGAAAGACCGCGGCCTGGTCGCGGAACTCGTCGAGCGGGCCCGCGAATCCGGCTACGAGGCGCTCCTCCTCACCGTCGATGTCGCGGTGCTCGGGCGGCGCGAGCGCGATGTCCGCTTCGGCTTCACCCTCCCCCCGCAACTCGGCCTCGACACGATCGTGGACGGGATCCGGAAACCAGGCTGGACGTGGGATTTCCTCACCTCCGAACCGATCGTCTTCTCGAGCGCGGTGAGCCGGGACGCGGCGGGTGGGGCGGGGGGCGTCGACGCCATGGGACTCGCGCAATACGTGAACGAGCAGTTCGACCCGAAGCTGGCCTGGGATGACGTGGACTGGCTGCGCTCGATCTGGGACGGCCCCATCGTCATCAAGGGGATTCAGACCGTCGAAGACGCGGTCCTCTCGGCGGACGCCGGCGCCGAGGGCATCGTGATCTCGAACCATGGCGGACGACAACTCGACGACGCGCCCCCGACGCTCGAACTGCTGCAGCCCGTGGCCGACGCGGTGGGGGACCGGCTCGACGTCCTCATCGACGGCGGGGTCCGTCGCGGAAGCGACATCGCGAAGGCCGTCGCGCTCGGAGCGAAGGCCTGTCTGGCCGGCCGCGCCTACTTCTACGCGCTCGGGGCCGGCGGCGAGCGCGGGGTCGACCTCGTCCTCCAGTGGTTCGACGAGGGATTCCGCCGCACGATGGCCCTCCTCGGCGCCCGGACCGTGGACGAAATCACCCCCGAATCCGTGCGCTGGCGCGACGGCTGAACGGGCTCCCGCCGCTTGCCTCACAGCGGGTTTCGGGCTTAGCGTGTTATGCGGATACATCTTTTAATGCGCCGACACGCGAACTGGCTGACAAAGCGGTCTCGATGCCCCGACAGAAAGCGTACAAAGCGATGGCGATCCGCACGGTTGGCGCGGTTCTGACGCTGGTTCTCGCGGTCCCCGCGAGCCTCTCCGCGCAGGAAGGCGAGACCTCGTCCGTTGCGGCCGTGGTCGGGGCTGCCCGCCAGGCAGGCGTCGGCTCGGCCGCGGAGTTCCGGCATGCGGCGCCGCATGCAGCCGCCCCGGCCGATCCCAACGACATCGTCCAGGGCGTCTGCACGAACTGCCACAACAGTCGGCGGCTGGCGGGCAACCTCACCCTCGAGTCCTTCGATGTGGACGCCGCGGACGCGCAGGCGGAGACCGCCGAGAAGATGATCCGCAAGCTGCGCGCCGGCATGATGCCGCCACCCGGCGTGCGCCGTCCGCCGGAGGAGGACCTCTTCGAACTCGTCGTGACGCTCGAGACCATCGTCGACGACGCGGCGGCCCGTAACCCGAACCCCGGCGGCCGCACCTTCCAGCGGCTCAACCGGCCCGAGTACGAGCGCGCGATCCGCGACCTGCTGGGGCTCGAGGTCGACGCGGGGAAGTGGCTCCCCAACGACCAGATGAGCGCGAACTTCGACAACATTGCCGACGTGCAGGCGCTCTCGCCGACGCTCCTCGACGCTTACCTGAACGCGGCCGCAGAGATCAGCCGCATGGCGGTGGGAGACCGCAACGCCCCTGCGGTCAACACGACGTACAAGAACTCGCAGTACCTGTCGCAGCACCCGTGGGATCACGTGGAGGGGGCCCCGTTCGGGACGCGCGGCGGGATGGTCGTGGAGCACACCTTCCCCGCCGACGGCGAGTACACCTTCTCGCTCGTGTTCACCTCCGGCGCGAACTCCCGCATGGAGGACATCGACATCTCGATCGACGGCGAGCGGGTCGCGCTCCTCCACTACACGCGTCGCGGAGGCGGAGCGGATGACCGCGGCTTCACGCCCGTCGGGACGGAGCCGATCTTCGTCCGCGCCGGCCAGCACCGCGTGTCCGCGGCCTTCATCCGGCGCCAGGAGGGGCCGTACGAGGACCTCATCCGGCCGCACGTATGGTCCAACGCCGGCGGCGGATCGGGCGGGGGCGGGATCACGACGCTGCCCCACCTGCAGGACGTCATCATCGGCGGACCGTACAGCCCGACCGGCGTGTCGGAGTCGCCGATCCGCCAGCGCATCTTCACCTGCCGTCCCACGTCGAGCGACGAGGAGCGGCCCTGCGCCCGCGGGGTCCTCACCGACCTCGCGCGCAGCGCCTACCGCCGCCCGCTCGAACCGAGCGAGGTCGACGGCCTGATGACGTTCTACGACATGGGCGTCGAGCAGGGCGGGTTCGAAATCGGCGTGCGCATGGCCCTCGAGGCGATCCTCGCGAGCCCGTTCTTCGTCCTCCGGCTCGAGCGCGAGCCCGACGGCGTCAGGAGCGGAGAGGCCTATGCGCTGGAGGACATCGACCTCGCGTCGCGGCTCTCGTTCTTCCTCTGGGGCCTTCCGCCCGACGAGGAACTGCGGACGGCGGCGGTCGAGGGACGGCTGTCCGATACCGGCGAACTGGAGCGGCAGGCGCGCCGCATGCTCGCCGACCCCCGCTCCGAGGCGCTGAGTTCGCGCTTCGTCTCCCAGTGGCTGCGGCTGCAGGATCTCTACAAGGTCCGCCCCGACCCGAACTTCTACCCGAACTTCGACGAGAACCTCGCGGACGCCATGAAGCGGGAGACCGAACTCCTCTTCCAGAGCCTCATCCGCGAGGACCGCAGCGTGCTCGATTTCTTCCGGGCGGACTACACGTTCGTGAACGAGCGCCTGGCCCGGCACTACGGGTTCGACGGTGTGGCCGGGCGGGACTTCCAGCGCGTGATCTACCCGGGCGACGAACGGGTCGGGGTTCTGGGCCACGGGAGCGTCCTCGTCCTGACGTCGCTCGCGAACCGCACATCGCCGGTGCTGCGGGGCAAGTGGGTGATGGAGGTCCTGCTCGGGACCCCACCGCCGCCGCCCCCGCCGGGGGTGCCGGACCTGGACGAAACGGAAGAGTCGATGGACGGCCGGCTGCTCACGACGCGTGAGCGCATGGAGATGCACCGGGCGAGTCCGGCGTGCCGCTCCTGCCACCGGTTCATGGATCCGATCGGCCTCGCGCTGGACAACTTCGACGTGACCGGGAAGTGGCGCCTGCGCGAGAACGGGATGCCGCTCGACACGCGCGGCGACTTCTACGACGGGACGGCGGTCCAGACGCCGCCGGAACTCGTCGACGCGCTCCTCACGCGCCCACTGCCGCTGCTCCGGAACTTCACGGAGAACCTGGCCGCGTACGCGCTCGGCCGCCGCGTCGAGTACTACGATCAGCCCTGGATCCGGTCGATCGTGGAGGATGCGGAGGAAGACGACTACAAACTTTCGTCGCTGATCATGGGCGTCGTGAACGGCGATGCCTTCAGGATGAAGCGGGCCATGCCCGCGACCGCGGTAGAAGAGGAAGTTTCCGAGGAGGTTTCCGAAGACCGCCGCTAGACGGCCCGAGCGGCCGGGCGACGGTCCGACGTTACGAGAGGGAGAACATGGAATTCATCACGGGACAGCACCTGCCTCGCAGGACCTTCATTCGAGGCGTCGGGGCCACGCTCGCCCTGCCGTTCCTCGACGCGATGGTTCCGGCGGGCCGTCTGTGGGGATCGACGAGCGCGAAGAGCCTGACCGAGGGGAAGGGGACCCGGCTCATCGCGATCGAGGAGGTGCACGGTCTCGCGGGGTGCAACCGCGAGCACGGCGCGACGAAGTTCCTCTTCGCGCCCGAGAAGGCGGGACGCGACTTCGAGATCATCGATGAGAGCGCGCTCGTCTCGCTGCGGCCGTACCGCGAGCACCTGACGATCATCAGCAACACGGACGTGCGAAACGCGGAGGCGTTCACGCCGCCCGAGATCGGCGGCGACCACTTCCGGTCGAGCGCCGTGTTCCTCACGCAGTCGCATCCGAAGCAGACGCAGGGGTCCGACATCTTCTGCGGAACCTCGATGGACCAGATCTACGCGCAGCGCTTCGGGCAGGAGACGCCGATGCCGTCGATGCAGTTCTGCATCGAGAACCTCGACCAGGCGGGCGGCTGCACGTACAACTACTCGTGCGCGTACACCGACTCGCTGAGTTGGGCGTCGCCGACCGAACCGCTCCCCATGATCCGCGATCCGCGGGTCGCCTTCGACCTCCTGTTCGGCGCCGGCGGCACCGAGGCGGAGCGGGCGGCGCGGCGGGCCACGCGGCGCAGCATCCTCGACTGGATTTCGGGCGAGATCTCCACCGTTCAGCGGACCCTCGGCGCGGAGGACGCGCGCCGCATGGACCAGTACCTGACGAACGTCCGCGAACTGGAGCGGCGGATTCAGATGGTCGAGGGGCGGAACTCGAGCGGCGAGGAGCGCGCCCTGCCGGAGGCGCCGGCCGGCGTGCCGGATTCGTTCACCGAGCACATGCAGATGCTGTTCGACATCCAGGTGCTCGCCCTCGAGACCGACATGACGCGCGTGATCTCCTTCAAGACGGGGCGCGACGCGCAGAACCGCGTCTTCCCCGACAGCGAGTCCGACCGGCCCTTCCACCCGGCCTCCCACCACGGGAACCGGGAAGAGGCGGTGCTGGAGTTCAACAAGATCAACCAGTTCCGCGTAGGCCAGCTCCCGTACCTGATCGACAAGCTGAAGAACACGATGCACGGCGAGTCGAGCCTGCTCGACCAGAGCGTGGTGCTGTGGGGGTCGCCGATGGCCGATGCGAACCTGCACAACCACCGCCGGGCGCCGCTCTTCCTGCTCGGGCACGGCAACGGGATGCTCGAGGGCGACCTGCACCTCAAGGCGCCGGACGGGACGCCGATGGCGAACGCCATGCTGTCCGTCCTGCACGGCCTCGGCGTCGACGACATGCACGAGTTCGGCGACAGTACCGGCCCGATGTCGCTCAACCAGGCCGACCCGGTCGCGACGGACGCGGGGACCTGACCGTGCGGGCGGGCAGGCTCCGGCGCGCGTTCGCGGTCCTCTGCGCGACCGTCCTCGTTTCGGCGGGGACGCCTCATTCGCCGCCCGATTCGCCCGTCGCCGACGCCGCCATGCGCGGCGAGGTCGAGACGGTCCGGGAACTCCTGCGGGAGGGGCTCGACGTCAACGCGGCGCAGGGAGACGGGATGACCGCCCTGCACTGGGCCGCCGACCGGGGCGACGCGGAACTCGCGGACATGCTCATCTACGCCGGGGCCGACGTGGCGGCCGTCACGCGGATCGGGCAGTACACGCCGCTCCACCTCGCGGCGCGCCGGGGCTCGGCGGAGATCCTCGGCAGCCTGGTCGCGGCGGGTTCGAACGCGATGGCCCTCACCGCGAACAGCGGCGCCACGCCGCTCCACCTCGCCGCGGCGTCCGGAAACCCCGACGCGATCCGCGTGCTGCTCGACGCGGGCGCGGATCCCGATGCGGTCGAGAGCGAGTGGGGCCAGACGCCCCTCACCTTCGCCGCCGCCGGCAACCGGGCCGACGCGATCCGCGCGCTGCTCGAGGGCGGTGCGGACCCCGACATCACGTCGCTCGTCATCGACATCATCGAGCAGGAAAAGCTGGACCGCCTGGCGCGGCAGCGTGAGACGGAAGTGCTCCAGGCCTTCACCGGAGAAGGGGACGAGGCGCGCACGCCGACGCCCGGCGAGCTCCAGGCCGCCGTGCGGGCCGGACGCGAGATCTACGCCGAAGGCCTCCCCGAGGAAGAGGAGGAGGAAGAAGAGGACGAGAGCGACTTCAGTCGTCTCTTCCTGCCCCCGGTCGAGAAGATCGGCGGCCTGACGCCGCTCCTGCACGCGGTCCGGCAGGGGTACGTGGAGTCGGCCCTCGCCCTCCTCGACGGAGGAGCGGACATCGACGTGGTGAGCGCGGCGGACGGGACGAGCCCGCTCGTGATGGCCGCGATCAACGGCCAGTTCGACCTCGTGCTGATGCTGCTCGAGCGCGGGGCCGATCCCAACATCGCGGCCGAACTCAACGGAGTCTCGCCGCTGTGGGCCGTGATCAACGCCCGGTGGCAGCCGCGCACACGGTTCCCGCAGCCGCAGGAGCGCCCGCTCCAGAGCGCGAACTACCTGGAGGTGGCGCGCGCGCTGCTCGACGCCGGCGCGGATCCCAACCACCGGATCACCCGGCACCCGTGGTACATGGTGTACACGGGCTGCGGCAACCGGAACTGCGGCCTCGTCGACACGAACGGCGCCACCGCCTTCTGGCGTGCCGCCTACGCGACGGACGTCGAGGCGATGAAGCTCCTCGTCGAGTACGGGGCCGACCCGAACATCCCGACGAAGGCGCCCCCCCGGCGCCAGCGTCTCTCCCCGGACGAGTTCCTGCGGCAGCAGGCGCTGAACGCGCTGCGCGACTCCTCATACGCCGATCTCCCGCCGGAGGAGCGCCTCAAGCTGATCCAGGATGTCCGGGGCCAGCTGCCCGAGGAGGAGCAGAAGGAGTATCCCGACAAGGACCTCGAGAACCTCACCGAGGACACCCGAAAGGCGCTGGTGGAGGCCGCGGAAGCGGCGGACCGGGCGCGGGCGAACGCGCCGGACGCCTCGGGGCTGCCTCCGGTGCCCCCGGGCGGACCGGGCGTGATGCCGATCCACGCGGCCTCCGGCGTGGGCTACGGCGAGGGGTTCGCAGGCAACGCGCACCGCCACACGCCCGAGGGGTGGATCCCGGCCGTGAAGTACCTCGTCGAGGAACTCGGCGCGGACGTGAACGTCCGCGACCACAACGGCTACACGGCGCTGCACAACGCGGCCTCGCGCGGCGACAACGAGATGATCCTCTATCTCGTGGAAGTCGGGGGCGATGTCACCGTGGTCAGCCGCCGCGGCCAGACGACGGCCGACATGGCGAACGGTCCCGTGCAGCGCGTCTCGCCATTCCCGGAGACCGTCGCCCTTCTCGAGAGCCTGGGCTCTCACAACAACGACAACTGCCTCACCTGCTGAACAGCAAAGAACCGACCCAACCCCAAGAACAAACCCGACACGGAGAATACGGAGAACCATGGCCAAGTACATGTTCCGCACGAGCTACACACAATCCGGGCTCAAGGGCCTGATCGCCGAGGGAGGCACCGGCCGCCGCGAGGCGCTGAGACAGACCGTCGAAAGCGCGGGGGGCACGCTCGAGGGCTTCTACTACGCCTTCGGCGACGACGACCTCCTCCTGATCGCCGACCTTCCCGACGCAACCGCCGCCACGACGCTCTCGCTGAACATCGCCGCCGCGGGGGCCCTCACGGTTTCGGTGACGGTGCTGATCGACCCCGAGACCGTCGACGAGGCCGTCGCCCGCGGCGTCTCCTACCGCCCGCCCGGAGCCTGAGCCGCTCTCGCTGACACAGCGACCTCAGTGACCCGCCGAGGGTCCAACCCGGGGACGTCGCTACGCCGACGATCTCCCGGGGGCGCTGTGTTGGTCTGTGCAGGTCTTGCCTGGTACTGTGGGGGGGCGCCGGCCGGCCCCGACACGACACCGCAACCGCCGTCCCCGCCGCCGCCCGCCCCGGCGCCGGCGACGGTGGAAGTTGCCCCGACCTCCGTCGTCTTCAGGTCCCTGGGCGACACCGAGACCCTCTCGGCGACCGTCCGCAGCCGGGATGGAGCGGTCCTGCCGAACGCGTCGGTGACCTGGGCGAGTAGCGACCCCACGGTTGCGGGCGTCGAGGCGGGCACGGTCACGGCGCTTTCGAACGGCGAGACCTCGGTCACCGCAACGTCCGGCGCGGCATCCGGTTCGGCCGCGGTGCGGGTCGAGCAGGTCGCGGCGCGGCTGAACGCGGTGCCGCAGGACGTCCTGATCTCGGCAATCGGCGACACGGCGCGGCTGTCCGCCACCGCGTACGACGCGAACGATCACGAGATCGCCGGCGCGACCGTCGAGTGGGATTCAAGTGACTCGGACGTGGCGACGGTCTCCGATGGCGGGCTGGTGACCGCGGTCTCGAACGGGACGGCCGAGATCGTGGCGGC
Source organism: Candidatus Palauibacter sp. (assembly GCF_965261555.1). Classification (GTDB taxonomy): domain Bacteria; phylum Gemmatimonadota; class Gemmatimonadetes; order Palauibacterales; family Palauibacteraceae; genus Palauibacter. Next base: position 3,707,178 of record NZ_OZ253465.1, on the reverse strand, counting down.
CTCCGACGCGGCGACGGACACGGTCACCGTGGACGTGGACTCAACGGACCGCGGCATCCTGATTGCGTTCTATCATGCCGCCGCCGGCCCGTCGTGGCAGCGCAACGACAACTGGCTGACGGATGCGCCGCTGGCGGAATGGTATGGGGTGGAAACGGGAGCGGATGACCGCGTCACCGGCCTCGAACTCAGGGACAACGGTGCGGTCGGAACCCTCTCCCCGGAAATCGGACGCCTGTCATATCTCGAGACACTGGACCTTTACGGGAATAAGCTGACGGGCCGACTGCCGCCGCAACTCGGAGACGCAAGTCGCCTCCAGGAGATCGATTTCGGCCACAACCAGTTCCGCGGCCCCGTTCCGCCGGAGCTTGGCCGACTGAAGAGTCTTCGCTCGCTGAACCTGGAGTACATGCGGCTCAGAGGGCGCATTCCGGGTGAACTCGGTGCCCTGACCCAGCTGCGGCTCCTGAACTTCTTCCGCAACACGTTGACGGGTCGTGTACCCCCGGAACTGGCTAATCTCCAGAACCTGCAGGAACTCGCTCTAGCCGACAATCGGTTGACGGGCTCAATCCCCGCAGCGTTTACGCGCCTTGAGAATCTCAACACTTTCTACTGGAGCAATAACGATGGTCTTTGCGCTCCGGGGACCGAAAGTTTCGAGGCGTGGCGGCGTAACCGGCACGGAGAGGGGCCCCGCTGCGACGCTGCGGATCGCGCGACGCTCGAGTTCCTGTTCGAGAATTTGGCGGGAGAAGGGTGGACCCGTGCCACGGGTTGGCTCGGCGACGGCCTGCTGAGTAGCTGGCACGGGGTCGACACCGACTCGCTCGGGCACGTCAAGCTTCTGGATCTGTCCAACAACGGACTGGAGGGTCGGCTTCCGGACCGAATCTCGGATCTGACCTCCATGACGACCCTCCGTCTTGAGGGAAACCGTTCCCTGTACGGCCCCATCCCCCAGTCTCTCACCGCCCTTATGCTCAAGCAGTTTCGGTACGGAGGCACGGAACTCTGCGTACCCCATGCCCCGACATTTCAGGCTTGGCTGGGTTCCATCCCCGATCGACACGGACCCGATGACCCATGTGCCGCTCTTTCCGACCACGACATCCTCGCCATGCTCTACGAGGCCACCGGCGGATCCGCCTGGACCGACAACACGAAGTGGCTGAGCGACGCTCCGCTACGCGAATGGCATGGAATCGAGACGAACGCGGACGGAGCCGTAACGGAGCTGGTTCTGTCGAGAAACAACCTGCGCGGCCGCGTCCCCGCGGAGATCGGACAGCTCGAGGCGCTGACGATTCTGGACCTCGACTTCAATCGGCTGCGGGGTCCGGTACCTGCCGCACTGGCAGACCTCACACGACTTCGGACCCTGAGCCTCCACAGCAACCTGCTCGAGGGATCGATACCGCCGGAACTGGCGACCCTGCCGGCCCTCGAAGTGCTGAATCTCGGCGAGAACCGGCTGACGGGCCGGATCCCTCCGGCGCTGGGCGAATTGACGCCACTCACCGAACTGTATCTGAATACGAACCGTCTGGAGGGCCCGATACCGCCGGACTGGGCGACTTGACGAACCTGCGAGACCTTTACCTCTTCGCCAATCAGTTGGAGGGTTCGATCCCGCCGGAACTCGGTCGGCTCGAACTGTTGAAAGTGCTCTGGCTGGACGAGAATCGGTTGACGGGCCCGATCCCGCCGGAACTCGGCAACCTGACTGCCGTCTGGATCATGTGGATGGGTCTCAACGAACTTTCCGGGCAGATCCCTCCCGAACTCGGCAATCTTCGCTCCGTGTCGTCACTGGCCCTCGACGCCAACAACCTGACGGGTCCGATCCCCCCGGAGTTGGGATCCCTCACGGACATGGACTCCGAACTCAATCTGCGGCACAACAACTTGACGGGTCCGATCCCCGTCGAGCTCGGCAACCTCGAGTCTCTCGCCAATCTGCGGCTCGGATTCAACGACCTGGAAGGGCCTGTCCCGCCGGAACTGGGGCGGATGAGCAGCCTCGAGTGGCTGGATCTCGCGCATAATCCGCGACTACGCGGCCCGCTCCCGCCGGTGTTCGCGGACCTCGGGAGACTGGGACGGTTCGAATGGATCGGGACGGGGCTGTGCCTGCCGGAAGATCCTGCCCTCCTGGATCGAGCCCGCCTGTGGCGCCTTTCGCGTTGCAACGAGAAGCCGCTCGACGGTTCGCATGCGTACCTGGTACAGGCGGTCCAGTCGCTGGAGTTCCCCGTACCGCTGATCGAAAGCGAGCCGGCGCTGCTGCGGGTCTTCGTGACGGCGCCACGGCCCACGGGCGAGGAGATCCCCGACGTGCGGGCGACATTCTTCTATGGTGAGGAGGAGATCTACGCCGTGGATATCCCCGGGAAATCGACGTCGCTGCCCATCGATCTCGGCGAGGCGGAGGCATCGCTCGAAAAGTCGGCCAACGCCCCCATTCCCGGGTGGGTGGTGCGTCCCGGAATCGAGATGGTGATCGACATCGATCCGGCCGGAACGCTGGATCCCGGACTCGGAGTGTCGCCCCGGATTCCGGAGTCGGGCCGCCTGTCGGTGCAGGTCGAACGGATGCCCACGTTCGATCTCACGGTTGTCCCGTTCCTGTGGAGCACCCGGCCGGACTCCACGGCGGTGGACCTCGCCATGGAGATGGCGGCGGACCCGACGGGGCACAGACTGCTGTGGGAAACCTCGAACCTCCTGCCCGTCGGCGAGCTGACGGTGGTGGCACACGAACCTGTATTGACTTCGAGCAACGATTCGGATGCGCTCCTCGATGAAGTGGGTGCGGTCCGCGTCATGGAGGGAGGTCGGGGTCATTACATGGCGGCGCTCTCCGGCGAGGCCACGGGCGCCTGGGGCGTGGCGTGGATCCCGGGCTGGACGAGCTACGTGCGGCTCGGCGTGGAGGATGGACCCGCCGAGTCGCTGACGATCGCGCACGAACTTGGGCATAACCTGAGCCTCTCTCATGCGCCGTGCGATGTGGGGGCCACGCTCGATCCCGCGTACCCCTTCCCAGATGGATCGACGGGAGCGTGGGGGGTCGATTCTCGCTCCGGCGAGAGCGTGCTCGTGCCGGAGTCCACGGCGGACCTCATGTCCTACTGCGACCCGGCCTGGATCGGCGACTACCATTTCCTGAGGGCGGCGGCCTTTCGCACTGCGGCATTCGAGGCCTCTGGACCCGCCACGGCTACCATGCTTCTCTGGGGCGGGGCGAAAGCCGACGGCACGCCGTACCTGAACCCGGCCTTCGCGGTCGACGCACCGCCCGCGCTGCCGACCTCCGGCGACGAGTACGAGATCGTCGGGCGCGCGGCCGATGGCGGCATCCTCTTCTCGCTGAGCTTCGACATGGCGCGCGTCGCCGACAGCGAAGGGAGGCTGGCGTTCGCGTACGCCGTCCCCGTCCATGGCGAAACGGCGGCCCTTCTTGAAGAGATCACTCTTTCCGGTCCGGGCGGAGCCGTCACGATGGACCGGGACACGAACGAACCGGCCGTCATCCTGCGCGACCGGCTCAGCGGACAGGTTCGCGGGTTGCTGCGGGACCTGCCGCAGTCCATACGGACGCTAGCCGATGCCGTGACCGGACTCGGCGTCGGGCCGGACGTCGACGTCCTGTTCAGCCGCGGGATCCCGCCCAGCGACCGGGAACCGTAATCCGCATCCTCCGCGGGTTTGGGAGTAGCGCCGATCTCGCGTTGCGCGGGGCGGTTGGCGTGGAACAAGTTGAGGGCTCGTTCGGCGATCCTCCGACCCTGCGAGCTGCCATGCGTATCGGTCCCGCTCCTGTCCGCCTCCTCTCCTGTCTTTCCGCAGGCCTCGCGCTTGCTTGCGATCCGGGTGGCGGCGCACCCGGCGTGACCGTGACCGGGGAACCCGGGTTGCTCGAGTCGTCCGCGGCCCAGCCGGTGACGCCCGTCCTCGCGGAGGAGCCGCCACCCGAGTTCGGCGATTATCCCGGTGTGCGGCACGGCGGCAACTACATGCACAATTATTACCTGCCGCCGGCGCCGGGGACGACGCCCTGGTTCCCCTCGTGGTCGCCGGACGGCGCCTCGCTCGCCGTGGGGATGGCCGGTTCCGTCTGGGAAGTGGACGTGGAGACGGGAAACGCCACCGAACTCACGCGCGGCGGCACGTACCACTCCTCCCCCTCCTACTCGCCCGACGGCCGATGGATCGTGTACACGGCCGACTACGGCGGCGAGCGGATCCAGCTCGAGATCCTCGACACGGAGACGGGCGAGACGCGGGCGCTCACGGACGACAGGTTCGTGTACGCGGATCCGGTGTTTTCTCCTGACGGAGGCCGGATCGCGTACGTGTCGAGCGCGCCCAACGGGTACTTCAACGTCTTCATCCGGGAGGTGGCGGACGGCGACTGGGCCGGGCCCGAGATCGCGGTCAGCAGCGACAACTCCTACGGGAACAACCGGCTCTACTTCGGGCACATGGACATGCACCTCTCGCCCGCGTGGATGCCGGATGGAGAGGAGCTCCTCCTCGTCTCGAACCGCGACGTCCCGCTGGGCTCGGGGAACGTGATCCGGGTGCCCGCGCGCGCGGACGGAATCCAGGAGGCGCAGACGGTGCTGCGGGAGCAGACGCTCTACCGCGCCAGGCCGGACGTGTCGCTCGACGGGCGGCGCTTCGTGTACTCGTCGACGGCGGGGGCGGCGGACCAGTTCAACAACCTGTACGTGCAGCCGACGGAGGGCGGGGAACCGTACAAGCTCACCTTCTTCGAGCACGACGCCTTCCACCCGCGCTGGTCGCCCGACGGGGAGATGATCGCCTACATCACGAACGAGGACGGCCTCCCGCAACTCGAACTCATCGAGACCTACGGCGGCCGGCGGCGGAAGATCGAGATCGGCGAGCGCGAGTACGCGGGGCCGACGGGCATGCTGTCCGTCACCGTGCGCACGGACGCGAGCGGGAGGGACGCGGTTCCGGCGCGCGTCACCCTCCTGGGGCCGGACGGGAAGTACCACGCCCCGCCCGACGAATACGCGCGCATCGGCCAGCGCGGGCGCTATCCCGCCTTCCACACCGATGGGACGTTCACCGTCGCGCTCCCGCCGGGCGAAGCGGACCTCACGATCCTGAAGGGCTTCGAGGTCGAGCCACAGCGCATGAAGGTGGCGATCGAGGCCGGGGAGACCGTCGAACTCGCCGTCACGCTGCACCGGTTTGCGGATCTTTCGGCCGACGGCTGGCACAACGGCTCCACGCACGTCCACATGAACTACGCGGGGAACCTCCACAACACGCTCGAGAACCTGATGTTCATGTCGGCGGCGGAGGACCAGGACATCGTGAACGAGCAGGTGGCGAACAAGGACAACCGGATCCTCGACCACCAGTTCTTCGTGCCCGGCGGCGGGGCGCACCCGGTGTCGACGGAGGAGATGGTCGTCATCGTGGGGCAGGAGTACCGGCCGCCGTTCTACGGACACGTGTTCATGTTCGGGATGCGCGACCACCTCATCTCGCCCTTCACGACGGGATACGAGGGGACGGGGATCGAAAGCCTGTACCCCTCGAACACGGACATGATGCGGAAAGCGAAGGACCAGGGCGCGACGACGGGTTATGTCCACCCCTACTTCGGTGATGTGGACCCGCTCACCTTCGGCCTGATGGGCGGGAAGGGGTTCATGGTCGACGCCGTGCTGGGGACGAGCGATGCGCTCGAGTGGTCCACGGCCGAGCGGGCCGGGTTCTTCCCGCTCTACGCCCTGTGGAGCAACGATGTCCGCGTCTGCGCGACCGGCGGAGAAGACTCGATCAGCAACCTGCACGCGACGCCGCTGGTGGGCGCGATGCGGACGTACGTGCGCCCGCCGGACGGGCGCCTGACGGCCGACGGCTGGTTCGAGGGGCTGCGGGGCGCCGCGGCGTTCGTGACGAATGGGCCACTCGTCGAACTCACGGTGGACGGGGAGATCCCGGGTTCCGTGCTGGATCTCGGGGCGAACGCGACGAGCGTGCGCGTGGAGGCCGACGTTCGGTCCATCGTACCGCTGACGAGGGCTTGGCTCGTGCGCGATGGGGAGGACGTCTTGGACCTCGAACTCTCCGAAGACCGCAAGTCCGCCTCCTTCTCCGGCGATATTGAGATCGATGGGAGCGGCTGGATCCACCTCCGCGCCGAGGGCGAGCCCGAGGAGCGGTTCCCGCTCGACGCGGCGTATCCGCAGGGGTTCACGAATCCCGTCTGGTTCACGGTCGGAGGCGCCGCGATCCGCGACGCGGCGGGGGCGCAGTACGGCCTCGACTGGATCGACGAACTGGAACGCCAGGCGCGGGAGTGGCCCGGCTGGCGGACGCAGGCGGAGCAGGATCACGTCTACGCCCAGTTCGACGAGGCGCGCGACGTGTACCGGCGGCTGCTGTCGGAGGCCGGCGGCGCGGGTGGCGAGTGAGCGGCAGGACGCCGCCAGCGACTGACGCGCGCGGGGCGGGGCCGCGGTGAGCGAGCGGGGTCCGTACCGGACCGAACTCACGCCGCTCGAATTCCTGCGGCGGAGCGCGTTCGTCTACCCCGACAAGGCCGCCGTCGTGCACGGCGACCGGAGCTACTCCTACCGGGAGTTCGAGCTTCGCGTGCGGCGGCTGGCGGCGGGACTCCTCGAGGTCGGGATCGAGCCGGGGGACCGGGTGGCCTTCCTGTCGCCGAACACGCCGCCCCTGCTCGAGGCGCACTACGGGGTGCCGGCCGCGGGCGGCGTGCTCGTCGCGATCAACACCCGGCTCGGGGCGGGCGAGGTCGCCTACATCCTGGAGCACAGCGGCGCGCGCCAACTGTTCGTCGACCGGGCCCTTGAGGGCCTCATTGACGAGGACGCGCTGCGCGACGACGGGGTGACGGTCGTGCGGATCGACGATACCGGGGCGCCCAACGACCCCTACGAGGCGTTTCTCGCTTCCGCCACCGACTCAGCCGGCGACTCCGCCAGGGACTCCCCCACCGGCACCGGCGAGCCGCCCCCGCTCACGGCGTGTCCGGCGGACGAGGAGACCCCGATCTCGATGAACTACACGTCGGGGACGACGGGCCGCCCCAAGGGCGTCGTGTACACGCACCGCGGCGCGTACCTGAACGCGATCGGCGAACTCATCGAGATGGAGATGACGCCCGGCGCCGTCTATCTCTGGACGCTCCCGATGTTCCACTGCAACGGGTGGTGCTTCACGTGGGCGGTGACCGCCATCGGGGGCACGCACGTATGCCTGAGGGAGGTCGACCCGGCCCGCATCTGGGCGCTGATCGAGTCGGAGGGCGTCACGCACTACTGCGGCGCGCCGACCGTGCAGATCATGCTCGTCAACGATCCGGCGGCCCGGCCGCTGGAGGGCCCCGTGCGGACGATGATCGCCGGGGCGCCGCCCTCGCCGACGCTGCTGGAGCAGTTGAAAGCGCTGAACTTCCACCCGATCCACGCCTACGGCCTCACGGAGACGTACGGCCCCACCGCCACCTGCGCCTGGCACGCCGACTGGGACGGGCGCCCCCCCGCCGAGCAGGCCCGCCTGCTCGCCCGGCAGGGCCAGGGATTCGTCACCTCCGACCTCATGCGGGTCGTGGACGAGGAGGGAAGGGACGTGCCGCGCGACGGCGCGACGATGGGCGAGGTCGTGATGCGCGGGAACATCGTCATGAAGGGCTACTACGCGCAGCCCGAGGCCACGGACGAGGCGTTCCGCGGAGGCTGGTTCCACTCCGGGGATCTCGCCGTGTGGCACCCCGACGGCTACGTCGAACTCCGCGACCGCGCCAAGGACATCATCATCTCGGGCGGCGAGAACATCTCCACGATCGAAGTCGAGCAGACGGTCGCCCGCCACCCCGCCGTGCTCGAGTGCGCCGTCATCGCCATCCCCCACGACGAATGGGGCGAACGCCCCAAGGCCTTCGTCACGCTGAAGCCGGAAGCCGAGGCCACGGAGGGGCAGATCATCGACTTCTGCCGAGACCGGATCGCCCACTTCAAGTGCCCCGACGCGATCGAGTTCGGCCCCCTCCCGAAGACCTCCACCGGCAAGGTCCAGAAGTACATCCTCCGCGACCGCGAATGGACCGGCCGCGAGAAGCGCATCAACTGACTCCCGCACAGGAACCGCGCAACGCCTGAAGACGTTCCCGCGGACTTCTTCCGGGAAGGCGTGGTCTCCCTGTTCTCCGGGAGGCACCGCGAACTGGTTGACCCAGGTGACGACTTCGGCCCGGCACGTATCGGAGAGGTGGATGGCGCGGGCCACTTCGTAGACCGACAGCCCGCATCTGGAAAGCAGCCGTTTAAGATCCCAGATACGGATGCACGCGAAGATGTGCCACAACTGCGACCACTCGCGCTCCTCGAGTCGGGCCGAGCGAAAGGTGCGAGCCAGCCGCGCGCCGCTGGGCCGCATCTTGACACCATGCGAACTGACAAGGGGCTCGGGCGCGGTGGGGCGTAAAGGGAACGACGGACGGTTGGCACGAAGCAACTTCTCCTGGAGTGTGGATTGCCAACCGTGACCTCACCGGGAAGCTGAACCCCGAGGAGGCCGTCGACTCCCCCTCGCCGCTTAGCGCTGGACTACCGCACCCCGTTCAGCAACGCAAGCAACTCCTCGTTTCCCTCGACGTCCAGGAAAGTGTCCCACTCGAGAAAGTAACCCTCAGGATCGTAGCCGATGAACACGCTCACCCGTCCGCTCTCGTCGGTCACCTCCCGGGTTCGCAGCTGGAAGCCCTCGCGCCCCCGCATGTAGCTGAACCAGCCCTCCACATCGTCCGTGAAGAACGAAACCGTGACGCTCTTCTCATCGGTCGCCGAGTGGAGGCCGCGCTCCCCGTCCACGAGGCCGAGATAGCCCGAAGAAGAGACGGGAAAGACCTTGGCCCAACCCTGATCGACAATCCTTTCGCGATCAAGCATGTCGCTGTAGAAGCGTTCGACACCTTCCAGGTCGCGGTAGTACAGCCAGAGGACGGTGGCCTGCACCCCCAGCTCGGGGGGTCGGCTCGTCTCGACTGCCCGGGCCGGATATTGAACTTCGGCCCCTGCCAACCTGGGCAGCAATTGCTCGTTCTCGGCATGCGGATTGAATCGTTCGAACTCGAGAAGGTACCCCTCGGGATCGACTGCCACGAACCCATCGTGCGGACGCCCCTCGGCCGCCCGAAAGTCGGAGCGCATGGGCACCTCTCGAGAAGTCAGGTAGTCCCACCACGCCTCGACCTGCTCGGTTACGAAGGCGAGCGTGGCGGTCCGGGGTTCGTCGGTCGAGTGCATTCCTTCGGCGGCGTCGACAAGGGTCAGGTACGAGGACTCGGCCACCCGCAGGATCTTGGCGAAACCATAGTCGACCACGGTCGGAAGACCGAGCGTCTCTGTGTAGAAGGTCCAAGCCGCCTCAACATCGTCGTAGTAGTAGAAGGCGTTCATGGCCTGGATACCGGGCGTCCGGGTCGAGGACGCAGCCTCCCGACTCTCGCCCTCGTTGGCGGGAGGCGCCTCGGACGGCTGGCAAGCCGCGGCGACGGCAACCCCAACTGTGATCAGAGTACGCACGGCCCGGTGAGCGGTCATTCCAAACCCTCTGAGCCAAAGGAATGGTGGGAGGCGCAAGAATATGTGCCGACGAGTGCTCGGTGGCGCACCATATGGGTCACGCTCCATGCGGCGCAACACCAGGATCTCCTCATCGGCGAACACCACCCGCCGAGGCTGGCGGGCGTCGTTCCGGCGGCACTGGCGGACGCCGGAGTTTAGCGGCGAGCCCCGTGCGCGGCGGGTCGCCGGGCCGTGGCCTCGTCCGTCGCGCCGACGACCGCTGCCGCGCGGGAGAGTGCCCGCTTCAGATCGGCCTCCAGAACGAGGCTGCCCCATCCCGTCTGCTGCCACCGCGCGATATCGTGCCCGGGATGCTCGGGCAGGCTCGGGTGATGGACGCGGGTGACGACGTCGCTGCGGTCCAGCAGATCGACGATGCGGACCGCGTTCTCCTCGTGCACGCGGCTGCGCGCGTGAAGAGTTCGCATCCCCCTGAGCGTCAGGTCGAATCGAACGGGGCCCCCGACACGCCCATGGTGTTAGCAGTCACGGGGTGCCAGGAGCAGATCGCCCGCGGACAGCAGGCGCGTCGACGAGGTCGAGGAACCGGGCGCGGGGGAGGCTGGCCATCGCCTTGTCCAGGGTCAAGGTGTCAAGGTCTGAACGTGCGTAGTCGTCGGCGATGAGCCGATCAAGCAGCCCCGCGCCGCCCGATGCGTCCAGGAGCCTCATCACCGAGAGCCCGTTCAAAGGTGCGACCAGGCCGCTGCCCAGCACCTGGATCAAGGCGGAGCGAGCGTCGGGCTTCTGCACGCCGAAGTGGTGCTGGAGGGCGACGTAGGCCTCCCCGATCACCTGATTGGAAGCCACCACGGTGGTTCCGTCGCCGACCATGGCTGTCAGTAGTCGCACCGTATGGGCGAAACGATCCCGGGGCCGGCCCGTGAGCAGGCGCACGAGGACGGATGTGTCAATCCCGTAGCGAAGGATCATGTCGCTGGGAGCGGAAGACGTGAACGTCGAAAGGCTCGATTTCGGGGTCGATTTGTTCCCTCAGCGGGGCCAAACGCGACAGATCGATCTTGTGCGGTCGTATGACGAAGCCGTGGGGCTCCTCCAGCAGTTCGAGACGGTCGCCGGGTCGGACGCCCATGACGTCCAGAACATGCGCCGGAAAAGTGACTTGTCGCTTCGCCGTTACCTTGACGAGCATGGGTTTTCCTCCTCCTGTGGACTCCATCACCTTACGATCAAGCCTATTTTCGTAAGGTGGCGCGGTCAAGCCTCCCGGGCGCGCTTGACGACTGTCGCCTTGAGGGAAGATCATCTCGGGGTCCGAGATCACGCGACTCCAACCCCTTCGAGCGCTCCCCATGTTCACGCCGGCCCGAAAAAAGCTCCTTCTGGCCGTGCTGGTGCTCTCCTTCGGAGTCCAGACGGGGTTGGTGTACTCCGACGAGCGCAGCGAGCCGCTGTCGGCGGCGGCGCGAGAGGGACGTGCACTCTGGCAGGCGTATGCCTGTCAAACGTGTCACCAGTTCTACGGTCAGGGGGGATTCCTCGGGCCGGACCTGACGAACGCCGCGAGCCGGGTCGACTCCACCCGGCTCATTTCTTTGTTGACCGTAGGGAGCGGACAGATGCCGCCGCTCGGCTTCAGCGACGACGAGTCGGCGGCGATGGCGGCCTTCCTGCGGGAAATGGACCGGCCGGAGATCGGCCGCGGCGAACTGCGGATGGGGACGCCGGGGGAGGGCGCGGGAGCGCAGGCGGCGTTCGAGCGCGCGATCGAGGCGGCGCTCGGGGCCGGGTCGTCCAGCGATGCGGGATCGGGCGACGGGACGGACCAGGATCTGGCCGAGGTCGCCGCCGGGTTCGCGGCGTACCGGATCCGCCCGTGCAGCGCGTGCCACTTCCCGTTCCGCGACTCGCCGGTGGGCGCGCCGGACCTGTCGCTCGTCGCCGGATCGCTCGCGGCCGACTCGCTCGACCTGGTGCTCGCCGACGGGCGCCCGCTGATGGGCATGCCGCCTCCGGTCCCGCCGCTCGGCGAAGCCGACCGGGCGGCGCTCACCGCGTTCCTCCGGTTCCTGGAGGCGAATCGGGAGGAGCTGGAGGCGGCGACCGCGACGCTTGCGGCGGGCCGCAGCCTCGACTGGGGCGCGCTGCCGTGGTGGGAGTTCCCGTGAAGCCCTTCGCGGCCGGCCACCCCGCGCACCAGTTCGCGGTGCTCACCTTCATCCGCGGCGGACTCATCGCGATCGCGGTCACGCTCGCGGGCGGCATCCTGGCCGCCTTCTACTCCGTGCCGTCGCTCGCGCCGTGGTTCCAGGAGGTGGGCCTCGACCTGCGCCAGTTGCGGCCGATCCACACGGTCTTCGCCTCGGCCTGGGTCTTCCTCGGCGGCGTCGCCGTCGTGTACCGCTTCCTGCAGGACGAGGGCCCGCCGACGACCGGCGACCGGTGGCGTCTCCGGATCCAGGTCCTGACCTGGGCGCTCGCCGGCCTCGGGATCCTTCTCACGCTCGCCCTCGGCGTGGGTACGGGGCGGGAGTACGTCGGCTTCCATCCCGTCTTCTCCGTTCTCATCCTCGCGGGCTGGATCTGCTATGCGTGGAACTTCTTCCGGCTCGCGGGGAAGCGGTTCTGGGAACGGCCCGTGTACGTGACGATGTGGGGCGTGGGGATGCTCTTCTTCGTCGTCACCTTCGTGGAACAGCACATGTGGCTGATCCCGGGAATCTTCGGGGATCCGGTGCAGGACATGCGGATCCAGTGGAAGGCGACCGGGACCCTCGTGGGCAGCTTCAACCTCTTCGTGTACGGCTCCGTGATCTACCTGGGGGAGCGGATTTCGGGGGATCCCGCCTACGGGCGCTCCACGACCGCGTACATGCTGTTCGGGGTGGGGCTGCTCAACTCGTTCACGAACTTCGCGCACCACACCTATCATCTTCCGGGGCGGGAGTCGGTGAAGTGGATCGCGTTCGTCGTGAGCATGATGGAGATCATCGTGCTCGCGCGGGCCATGTTCGACCTGTGGAGGGCGCTCGGGACTCCGAGCGACCCGGCCTTCTGCGCGGCCCGCGGCTCGTTCGCGGCGGCGAAGTGGTGGACGTGCGCCATCCTGTTCGGCGCGATCCTCATCTCGGTCCCGCCGCTGAACGCGGTGATTCACGGGACGTACGTCGTCACGGGACACGCGATGGGGGCGATGATCGGCATCGACACGATGATCCTGCTGGGGGCGGCGATGTGGATCCTGAGCGAGCACTTCCAGGCCCGCGAGGGAGAGGGCGCGTGGGACACGCTCCACACGCCGGCGATGCGTTCGAGTCTCATCGGGGTGAACTTCTCGGTGGCGGGGCTCGTCCTCTGGCTGCACGTGGTGGGGACGGCCGTCGGCGTGACGCGGGCGGTGCACGCGCCGGGCGAGACCTACGTGCCGCCGGACTGGGTGTCCGCGTGGAGCGGGATCGGGTTCGCCGTGTTCGGCACGCTGTCGCTGGTCTTCTTCGTCTGGCTCCTCGCGCAGCTCGTGCCGTCCGCCTTCCGGTACTGGTGGGTGTCGGAGGAACGGGCATGATGGCGTGGCGGGCCGGAAGGAGCCGTCGGGCGTGACGGGCGCGGAACGTCCGCTCTGGACCCCGGATCCGGACTTCGCGGCGACGACGAACATGGCGCGCTTCTCGCGCTTCGCGAACGAGGAATGCGGGGCGGACGCCGACTCCCCGGAGGCGCTGTGGCGCTGGTCGATCCGCGAGCCGGAGGCGTTCTGGAACGCGGTGTGGGACTCATGCGGCGTCATCGGGGAGCGCGGGGAGCGCGTGGTCGTCGATTTCGACCGCCTGCCGGGGGCGCGCTGGTACCCCGACGCCCGGCTGAACTACGCGGAGAACTTGCTCCGGCGCCGGGATGACGGGCCGGCGCTCCTCTTCCGGGCCGAGGACCGCGTCCGCCGCGACCTCACGTGGGCGCAACTGCACGACGCCACCTCGCGGCTCGCCCAGGGGCTGGACGCGCTCGGAATCGAACTCGGCGACCGGGTGGCCGGCTACGTGCCCAACATGCCGGAATCCATCGTGTACATGCTCGCCTCGGCGAGCCTCGGGGCCACGATCTCCACCGCCTCGCCCGACTTCGGCGTACAGGGCGTGCTCGACCGCTTCGGCCAGATCGAACCGCGCGTCCTACTCGCGGCCGACGGCTACTTCTGGCAGGGGAAGCGGTACTCGAGCCTGGACCGTCTGCCGGAGATCGTGCGGCGCCTCCCCTCGGTGGAGCGCGTGATCATCGTCCCCCACACCGACCCCGACCCGGACATCTCCGCGATCCCGGGCGCCGTCCTGTTCGACGACTTCATCGGCCCGTGGGAACCCCGTGAGATCGAGTTCCGGCGGCTCCCGTTCGACCATCCCCTCTACATCCTCTTCTCCTCGGGCACGACCGGCGTCCCGAAGTGCATCGTCCACGCGGCCGGCGGGGTCCTCCTCACGCACCTGAAGGAGCATCAGCTTCACGCCGACATCCGGGCGGGGGACCGGGCCTTCTACTACACCACCTGCGGGTGGATGATGTGGAACTGGCTCTCCTCGGCGCTGGCGAGCGAGGCGACCGTGGTCCTGTACGACGGCTCGCCCTTCCACCCCGGGCCGCACGTCCTCTTCGACTACGCGGACGAGGTGCGGATGACCCAACTCGGCGTGTCCGCGAAGTTCATCGACGCACTCGGGAAGGCGCGCCTCCGGCCGCGGGAGACGCACGATCTCTCCTCGGTGCGGACGATGCTCTCCACCGGGTCTCCGCTCGTCCCGGAGGGGTTCGACTACGTGTACCGGGATGTGAAGCCGGATGTCCACCTCGCCTCCATTTCGGGCGGGACGGACCTGTGCGCGGGGTTCGTCGTCGGGCACCCGCTCCTCCCGGTGTGGCGGGGCGAGATCCAGGCGCCGTCGCTGGGCATGGACGTGGATGTGTGGGATGAGAAGGGGGGGTCGATGCCGTCGGGGAAGGGGGAACTCGTCTGCAAGGCGCCCTTCCCGTCGGTGCCGACGGGGTTCTGGGGAGACCACGACGGGAGCCGCTTCCACGCGGCGTACTTCGACATGTATCCCAACGTCTGGCGGCACGGCGACTGGATGGAGTGGACGGAGCACGGCGGTGTCGTGATCTACGGCCGCTCCGACGCGACGTTGAACGCGGGCGGGGTGCGGATCGGGACGGCGGAGATCTACCGGCTGGTGGACCGGATGCCGGAGGTGCTGGAATCCATCGTCATCGGGCAGCCGTGGGAGAACGACACGCGCGTCGTCCTCTTCGTGCGGCTCGCGGAGGGCCGGAGTCTGGACGAGGATCTGGAGGCGCGGATCCGGCGGGAGATCCGGAAGAACGCCTCGCCCCGGCACGTTCCGGCGCGGATTCTCGAGGTCGCGGACATCCCGCGGACGAAGAGCGCCAAGATCTCGGAACTCGCGGTGCGGGCCGTGGTACTGGGAGAGTCGGTGAAGAACGTCGAGGCGCTCGCGAACCCCGAGGCGCTCGACGACTACCGCGACCGCCCGGAACTCCGGGCGTAGCAGGGCGGCGAGGCCGGCGGATCAACGCGACCTGTCCGCCCAAGGGTTGACCACTTCGATGCCCGTGTTCCGGAAGTCCCGCTCGTTCCGCGTGACCAGGGTGAGGCCGTGACGCGCGGCCGCGCCCGCCAGCAGCGCGTCCGGCAGGTGGTCGTCCAGCGGCTCGCCTCGCCGCCTCTTCGATTCCATGATGCGGGCGCAGGCCCGGGCGTCGCTGAGGGTCCAGTCGAGCACCCGTTCGCGAAAGAGATCATCCAGAAGGCCCTGGAACCGCTCGGCCAGCCGTTCCCGCCGCCGGCCAGCGTCCATGCGGCCGATTCCGTTGAGGATCTCCCACACCGTGACGGACGCCAGACCGACTCCCTGGGCCCAGATTCCGTCGAGAAACCCGGCCACTCGCGGGTCGGGAGACGGACGCATCATCTCCGAGACCACGTTTGTATCGAGGAGCCAGCGGAGGGGTTGCCTCACGCTTCGCCTCCGCCCTCATCGTCGAACAGGAACGGCCTGTACCCGTGGCGCGAAGGCTCGGGCAGCTCCACCCCGTACTCCGACCCGAAGTACCTCTCGAAGACTTGCGAAGGCCTCGTCTCGCCGGCGGCATTCTCCCGCTTCTCGCGAATCAGGCGGCGAACGAACTCCTCCATTGAGATGCCGGTGTAGCGGGCCTCCCGG
The DNA here is from genome assembly GCF_965261555.1 of Candidatus Palauibacter sp. Lineage (GTDB taxonomy): Bacteria > Gemmatimonadota > Gemmatimonadetes > Palauibacterales > Palauibacteraceae > Palauibacter. The sequence continues at coordinate 3,691,343 of NZ_OZ253465.1, read as the reverse complement.
CGGAGCCAGGCCTTGTCGCCCGGATCGATGTCCCGGACGGTAATCGTGTTCCCCATATGCTCGACTCCTCGAAATCGGTCGTCGGTAAGCGGAGACTAGTGCTAGCACATAACGCTTGCAAGCATCCGCGTGCGGCCGGCTCGACCGCCGAGTACCGCGTTGCTTGCCGATGCCGGCACCCCGTCGGGGCGTCCGTGCTACATTGTTCGCATGACACTCTCGCCGGAGCTTCCGGGGCCGTACCCTGCGCGGCGCGTCGCGCTCGCGGCGGCCGGCGTGGTGGGCGGATTTCTCGCGGCGGGAGGGTGTGTGGCGCAGGAGACGGCGGATTCGGCGGCAGGCGGGATCACGGCGGTCGAGGGGCTCGCGCTGGGGCACTTCACGCTGGATGAGCGGCCCACGGGCTGTACGGTCGTCCTGGCCGAGGACGGGGCCGTGGCCGGCGTCGACGTGCGGGGCGGGGCGCCGGGGACGCGGGAGATCGCCCTGCTCGATCCGGTGAACAGCGTGCAGGAAGCCCACGCCATCGTGCTCTCGGGCGGGAGCGCGTTCGGGCTCGACGCGGCGTCGGGCGTGGTCCGGTATCTCGAGGAGCGCGGGATCGGGTACCGGGCCGGGGACCACGTCGTCCCGATCGTCGCGGGGGCGATCCTGTTCGACCTCGGTATCGGCGGCGGGTCCGTCCGGCCCGGGCCGGAGTGCGGCTACGAGGCCGCCCGCGCGGCGAACGCGGCACCGCCCGCCGAGGGGAGTGTGGGCGCGGGGGCCGGAGCGACGGTGGGGAAGCTCCGCGGCCGCGGCCGCGCCATGAAGGGAGGGATCGGCACCGCCTCGATCACCCTCGAGGACGGCCTCACCGTGGCTGCGGCCGTGGCGGTCAACGCCGTCGGCGACGTGGTCGATCCGGCCACCGGCGAGATCGTGGCCGGCGTCCGCACCGAGGACGGGACCGGCTTCGCGGATGCCCGCGCGCTGCTGCGGCAGGGCGAGGTGCCGCCGCCGGGCGACGACGCCTCGGTCGAGAACACGACGATCGGCGTGGTGGCGACGAACGCGACGCTCACGAAGGCCGAAATCACGAAGGTCGCGCAGATGGCGCACGACGGCCTCGCCCGCGCGGTCTATCCCGCCCACACCCCGAGCGACGGCGACACCCTGTTCGGCCTCGCCACCGGCCGGCACCGCGACGAGGGTGGCCTGTCGCGGATCGGAGCGCTCGCCGCGGACATGGTCGCCGAAGCAATCCTGCGCGCCGTCCGCGCCGCCACCGGCCTCCCCGGCCTCCCCTCCGTCGCAGATCTGGCATCCTCCGGCAACTGATGTTGATGCAGTGATGCATTACTGTTATTCTTTTCACAATGCGAACGACGATTTCCCTCGATGACCGGCTCAACCGACAGGTGCGACGCGAAGCGGCGGCGCAGGGGATGAGTGTGAGCGCTTTTATCGCCAAGACGCTGGACGACGCGCTGAAGCGGCGTGAGGATCCTGAGCCGCCGCCCTTTAGACTCGTGACGGTGCGCTCACGACCCCGTCCCGGCATCGATCTTGACCGGCCCAGAGCGCTGGAGGCCGATGAGGATGCTGCCCGCTTCGGACGCGGCTGATTCTCCGTGATTCTTCCCGATGTCAACGTACTGATCTACGCACACATCGACGGTTCGACCCCGGAGCACGCCGCATATGCTCGGTGGGTCACTCGCATGGCCACGGGGCCGGAGCCCTTCGCGCTCTCCGTTCTCGTTCTTTCCGGTTTCATTCGCATCGTGACCCACGCACGGGCGTTCGATCCTCCCGTCACCCTCGACGCGGCATTCGCCTTCGTGTCTTCGCTCACGGAGCGTCCGAACGCTCGAATCATTGGTCCTGGCCCCGATCACATGGCGATCTTCGAACGACTGTGCCGTGCGGCGGGCGCCACCGGAAAGCTGGTCGCGGACGCCCAGCACGCAGCGGTCGCCTTGGAACACGGCTGCACCATGGTCTCGGCCGACGCCGATTTCGGGCGTTTCCCCGAACTCAGATGGCAACATCCCCTGCGTCCTTCGTGAAGGGGACGAACATCACGCGCCAAGTCGTCGGAGAGGTGTTGAGTCCCGTCGGACGTGACAAAGCGCCAGTGATCAGATGAGCAGCGGGCTGTGGGTGCTTCTCGCGTACGCCGCGGGGCTCGTCGTGCTGGGGGCGTGGATCGGGCGCCGGGTCGGGCGGGCGGGGAGCTTCTTCGTGGCGGACCGCAAGCTCGGGCCGGTTCTGCTGTTCGCGACGGTGCTCGCCGCCAACCTGGGGGCGGGGACGACGGTGGGTGCGGCGGGGCTCGGCTACCGCGACGGGCTCAGCGCGTGGTGGTGGGTGGGCTCGGCCGGCATCGGGACGATCCTCCTCGCCCTGTGGATCGGGCCGCGCATCTGGAAGGTGGCCGCGCGCCACGGGCTCCTCACCATGGGCGACTACCTGGACCTGCGGTACGGCCGCTCCGTCCGGCTGCTCATCGCCGTCCTGCTCTGGTTCGCCACGCTCACCATCGTGTCCGGGCAGCTCATCGCCATGGCCGAGATCGTCTCGGTCGTCGCCGGCACGCCGCGCTGGATCGGCGCGCTCCTGGGCGGGATCGTCGTCATCGTCTACTTCAGCGCCGGCGGTCTCGTGGCGTCGGCCTGGGTCAACCTCGTCCAGCTCGTCGTGCTGCTCGCCGGGTTCGCGGTCGCGATCCCGTGGGCGCTCTCCGACATCGGCGGCTGGTCCGCCGTCGAGGCCGCCGCCGCGCGCACATCGCCGGACTACCTGAACCTGTGGCACGGAGGCGGGTCCGGCTGGGTCTACATCGCCCTCCTCGCGCCCGCGTTCATCATCTCTCCCGGGCTCGTGCAGAAGGTCTACGGAGCGACGGGCCCCCGGGCGATCCGGATCGGCCTCCTCGCCGCCGGCGTCGGGCTCGTGCTGTTCGCCTTCGCGCCGACGCTGCTCGGCATGATCGCCCGCGTGTACGATCCCGCGCTCGTCAGCCGCGAGCAGGCGCTGCCCATGCTCCTCGCCACGGCGCTGCCGCCGGCGCTCGGACTCCTCGGTCTCGCCGCGGTGTTCTCCGCCGAGGTGAGTTCGGCCGACGCCGGACTCTTCATGCTCTCGACATCGCTCTCGAAGGATCTGTACAAGGGATTCCTGAGACCCGAGGCCCCGGACAGGGCCGTGCTGCGCGTGGCGCGCGGCGCCGCCATCCTCGGCGGGACCCTCGGCGTGCTGCTCGCCCTCTGGCTCGAGAGCGTGATCGCGTCGCTCACGATCTTCTATTCGATCCTCAGCGTGAGCCTCTTCGTGCCGGTGGCTGCCGGGCTGCACTCCCGGCGCGCAGGCGTCCCGGAGGCGCTGGCTGCGGTCGGCGCCGGGCTCGCCGCGTTGGCGGCCGTCCGGATCTTCGCCCCCGCCGACGCGCCCGTCCTCCTCGACCGGACGCTCATCGGCCTCATCGTCTCCGCCGCCGCCTTCGCCCTCGTCGCCGTTGCGCGTGGACGCCTGCGGACGGGCTGACGTATCGGCGCCCCTGTACCCGAAGCAGGAAACTCGGGGCGTGAGACTTCCTGGTTGACGCTCCGTTGATCTCGTTTGCGACTTTGGTACGGTAGCTCGAATCGCTAGCTTGAGATCATCAACCGAGGGATCGTCCATGCCTGATCCGAAGGCACAAACACTCGAATCCGGAGCGGATGCCGGCGCGGCGCGCGTTGAGGACCGCCGACCCCGCGCGGGCGTTCGGCGGCCGGGGGCCGCGGACCGCATCACGATCACGCGCTGGAGCCTGGCGTTCTCGCTTACGCTCGCGCTCAGCGTCGTGGCGGCGGCCTTCACGCTCGTGTGGAACCGGACCTTGACGCTCGGCGAAACGCAGGTGCAGCTCGTGGCCGGCGTGGCCGACCTGAACGCGCGGGTGACCGGGCTCGAATCGGAAGTGCGCGATCTCCGGGCGGAGATGCGCGATCTCCGGGCAGAGATACGTGATCTGCGGACGGAGATGCGCGAAGAAATCGGCAGCCTCCGTGCGGAGATGCGCGAAGAAATCGGCGGCCTGCGCGAGGAGATACGCGACCTTGCCGACCTTATTCGCGAACGAGGGCCGCCAGTTCCGTCGCCAGTTCCCGCAGTCCAATGACCTCGACTCCGCCTCCCACCGGATAGCGGTCGTCACCGCCGTACACGACGAAGGCCCGGTCGGCTTTCACATCTTCGAGCGCGATGCGAAACCCCTTGCCGACGCGAGGCGCGAGTCCGCGCTTGACCTCGATGGCCCACCTGAGAGACCCCGGCACGTCCAGGATCAGATCTATCTCCACCCCGGTTGCGGTCCTGTAGAAGCCCGGCGGCGTCAAACTGTCCGGTGCCGCACGAATCAGCGTCTCGATGACGAAGCCCTCCCAACTGGTGCCTGCCACCGGATGGCCGAGGAGGGCGTCGAGACTCGGGATCCCCAGCAGGGCGTGAAGGATGCCGCTGTCGCGCAGATAGATCTTCGGCGACTTCACCAGCCGCTTGCGGACGTTCGCGTGGATCGGCTGAAGACGGCGCACGAGGAGAAGATCGACCATGAGATCGACGTATTTGGCAATTGTCTTGCCGTCCACGGCGAGGCTCCCGGCCAGCTGCGACGCATTCAACAGCCCGCCCTGCGAGTGCGCGAGCATGGTCCAGAAGCGCCGCAGCGTCTGGGCGGGAATCCGCGGCCCCAATTGGGGGATGTCGCGTTCGAGATACGTCCGGATGAAGTTCTCCCTCCAGAGCGCGCTCGCCCCATCCGACGGAGCGAGAAAACTCGGCGGGAAACCGCCGCGGCTCCACAGGCGCAGCAGTCGGCTCTCCTCGACCTCGCGCACATCCAGCGGACCGAGTTCGAGGTAGCCGATACGGCCGGCGAGGCTCTCTCCGGACTGGCGCAGCAGATCAAGCGAGGCGGATCCGAGGATGAGGAACTGTCCGGCCCGTTCGCCCCGCCGGATCCTCCGGTCGATGATCCCTCGCAGTTCACGGAACAACCCGGGTGCCCGCTGAATCTCGTCGAGTACGACGAGCCGGTCCGTCACTCCATCGAGATACCCCGATCCCTCGGCCAGACGAGAGAGGTCCGCCGGATTCTCCAGATCCAGGTACAAGCCCCCCTCCGACCGGCCGGGCTCCCCGTGGGAGGTCTCCGCCCGGGCGTCCGTGATCGCCCTCGCGAGCGTCGTCTTCCCGACCTGACGCGGACCGAGGATCCCGACCGCCGGGAAGAGTGCGAGGTGCTCCTCTACCTGTGACCGCAGCATCCGGGGGATCAGCACATTGTTCATGCTTGGATTTTAGGAATCTTATTCCGAATTTACAAGGTTTAGTGTCGACGCGAGGTCTTCGTGTAGCGGCGGAAGTGAGACCGAACGCCGGAAGCCCGGCGAGGAGCCGCTTGCCAGACGGGGTGCGACGGGGAAGCATAGCAGCGCCGTGCAGTCGAGAGGCAACGCAGACCGGAGCGGCCGATGCGCGCGCCAGTGGTTGGGGAGAATGGGATGACGCGACGCGGGATTGCCCTGCAGCGCCTCATGAGGGGGCTCGCAGGAAGTATCGGCGTCGCAGGAGTCTTCGTTGCTGCGGCGTGCGGGGGCGAGGGGCGGCAGACGCTCTCGGTCGCGACGGGCAACACGAACGGGCTGTACTACCCGCTCGGGGGCGGGCTTGCCTCCATCTGGTCGCGGCACGTCGACGGCGTGAACATGAAGGCGGAGACGACCGCCGGCTCCGTGACGAACCTCATCCAGGTCGCGAAGGGGGAGAGCGAGGTCGGCTTCACGCAGGCGGACGCCCTCGCCGCGGCGCTGGCCGGCAGCGGGCGCTTCCCCGAACCCATGCCGCTCCTCTCCCTCGGGAAGCTCTATCCCAACGTCGTCCACCTCGTGACGATCCGGAGTACCGGGATCACGTCGGTGCACGACCTCCGCGGCCGTCGCGTGTCGGTCGGCCCCCCGGGGTCGGGGAACGCCGTCACCGCCTGGAACGTGCTCGAGGCGATGGGGATCGGGGAGTCCGACTTCACCGTCCGGCAGCTCAACTACGCGCAGATGTCGAACGGGCTCAAGGATGGAACGCTCGACGCAGGGTTCATCGCGGGCGGCGTGGGGATGCCGGCCGTGGTCGAGATCGGCGTGTCGCGGGACATGGTCCTCGTGCCGTTCACCGAGGAGGAGATCGCGACGATCGTGCGGGCGGAGCCGGCCTACTCCGGGTTCGTGATGCCGCCCGGCGTGTACCGGGGCGTGGACGAGCCGGTGCTCACGCCGACCCTCTGGAACCTGCTCGTCGTGCTGGACGCGATGGACGACGGCCTCGCCTACGACCTCACGCGCACGATGATCGAGCGCCGCGCCGACCTTGAGAAGATCTCCGGCGTCGCGAGCTTCATCACGCCGGCCTCGGCGCGGGACGTGGGCGACTTTCCGCTGCACCCCGGCGCCCGTCGCTACTACGACGAGACCCCGGCAGGCCGCAGCGACCTCCCGTCTCAGCGCACGCGTTGACGACCCGACGGCCGCCCTGGCGGCACATCCTCCTCGGCCTCGCGGTCGGACTCTCCCTCTTTCAGCTCTGGCAGAGCACGAGCGGCACGCTCTCCGCCACGCTCGCGCGCCCGATCCACCTCGGCTGGGTGCTCGTCCTCACCTTCCTCGCCAAGCCCTCCTGGACGCGCGACGGGCCCGCGCCCCGCTGGAGCCTGTGGCTCGACGCCGCGCTGGCGCTCGTCGCCCTCTACTGCGGATGGGTGATCGTGGGCTTCGACTACCGCGGGGTCGACCACATCCTGTACGGACTCACGACGCACGACCTGGTCGCGGGCGCCGTCTTCCTCGTCCTCCTGTTCGAGGCGACGCGCCGCGCCGTGGGCTGGGTGATGGTCGCGGTGGGCCTCGTCTTCCTCCTCTACGCGGGGTTCGGGGACCTGCTGCCCGACGTGATCGCGAACCGGGGCTTCACCCTCGAGCGGATCCTGCGCTTCCAGATCTTCACGGGGGCGGGGCTGTTCGGGACGCCGCTGGGGATCGCGGCGGGGACGGTGTTCATCTTCGTCCTCTTCGGCGCGTTCCTCGAGGTGACGGGGGCGGGGCGCTTCTTCATCGACCTCGCCTTCGCCGCCGCGGGCCGGTTCCGGGGCGGGCCGGCCAAGGCGAGCGTCATCGCGTCGGCGGCCATGGGATCGATCTCGGGCTCGGCGATCGCGAACACGGTGACGACGGGCGCGCTCACGATCCCGATGATGAAGAAGCTCGGCTACCGCCCGGAGCAGGCGGGCGGGATCGAGGCGGCGGCCTCCACGGGCGGGCAGATCATGCCGCCGATCATGGGCGCGGGCGCGTTCATCATGGCGGACTTCACGAACACCCCGTACCGGGAGATCGTCGCGCTCTCCGTCGCCCCCGCGATCCTCTACTTCGGGTGTACGCTCCTATTCGTCCACCTCATGGCGCTGAAACTGGGGCTGCGGGGGATGAAGAACCCGCCTCCGGTCCGGCGCACGCTGAGCGAGGGCGTCCACTTCCTCCTTCCGCTCGGGCTCGTGGTCGCGCTCCTCCTCCTCAACTACTCACCGCCGCTCGTGGGGGCCGTGGGCTGCCTCGCGGTCGTCCTCACCGGAATGGCGCGGAAGAAGACGCGGGTCGGGTGGCGCACGATCCTCGAGGGGCTGCGGGCAGGAGCGGTTCTGGCGCTGCCGATCTCGCTCGCGTGCGCAACCGCCGGGATCGTCGTGGGCGTGATCGGGCAGACGGGGATCGGTCTCCAGTTCACGGAGTCCGTCGTGCAGGCGGCGGGCGGGCTGCTCTGGCTCGCCCTCATCTTCATCGCGATCGCGGCGCTCGTCCTCGGGATGGGGCTCCCGGTGACGGCGGCCTACATCGTGATCTCGGTCATGGCGGCGCCGGCGCTGGAGGGTCTCGGGCTCTCCCTCCTCGTCGCGCACATGATCATCTTCTGGCTCTCGCAGACCTCGAACGTGACGCCGCCGATCGCGCTCGCCGCCTTCGCGGGGGCCGGGGTCGCGGGCTCGGCGCCCATGCGGACGGCGACCCAGGCCGTGAAGCTCTCGCTCGGGTTCTTCATCGTGCCCGCGATGATGGCCTACTCGGCGCTGATCCTGGTGGAGGGCACCGCGGTGACGGACTTCGTCTTCGCCATCGTCTGCACGGTCGCGCTCGTGTCGGCCGTCGCATACGCGATCGAGGGCTTCGCGGTGGCCGCGTGCAGCGCCGCCGAGCGCGCCCTGTTCGCCGTGGCCGGGGCTCTCATCCTGGTCCCGAACGACCCGGTGCGGATCGCCGGAGTGCTGCTGGCGGCTGTGGTCCTCGCCCTCCACGCCCGGAGGGCACGCGGCACCACGTAGCGGTTGGCGTCAGGCTTCGCGGGCCTCGGCGGCGGCGCGGCGCATCGCCTTCTTGCGCGCGATCGGGTCGAGGCTGCGCTTGCGGAGGCGGATCGCGTCGGGCGTCACCTCGATCAACTCGTCGTCGTTGATGAACTCGAGGGCCAGCTCCAGCGTGAGTTCGCGCGGGGGCTCGAGGCGGACGTTCTCGTCCGCGGCGGCGGCGCGCATGTTCGTGAGCTTCTTGCCCTTCGACACGTTGACCTCGAGGTCGCCCGGGCGGACGTGCTCGCCCACGATCATCCCGCTGTAGACCTCGACGCCGGGGCCGATCAGCATTTCGGCCCGCTCCTGGAGGTTGAAGAGGGCGAAGGCGACGGACGTCCCCGGGCGGTCGGCGACGAGCACGCCCTTCCGCCGGTGTTCGAGGTGTCCGGCCCGGGGTCCGTATTCGAGGAAGCGGTGGTGCAACTGGCCCTCGCCGCGCGTGTCCGTGAGGAACTCGGAGCGGTATCCGAACAGCCCGCGCGACGGGAGCCTGAAGTCGAGGCGCACCGGACCCTGGTCCGTCGGCCGCATCGAGAGGAGTTCGGCCCGCCGGCTCCCCATCTTCTCCATCACCACGCCGACCATCTCCGCCGGGACCTCGATCACCGCTTCTTCGTACGGCTCCAGGATTTCCCCATCGGGACCCTCGCGCAGGAGGACGCGCGGCCGTGAGACGGAGAACTCGTACCCCTCCCGGCGCATGGTTTCCATGAGGATCGTGAGATGGAGTTCCCCGCGGCCCGAGACGGAAAAGGTGTCGGGCGAGTCCGTCGGCTCGACGCGAAGGGCCACGTTCCGCTCGATTTCCCGGAGGAGGCGCTGGCGCAGTTGCCGCGTCGTCACGTACTTGCCTGCCCGTCCGGCGAAGGGGGCGTCGTTGACCCGGAAGTCCACCGCGAGCGTGGGCCGCTCGACCGCGATTCCGCGGAGACGCTCCCTGTGGTCGGGGTCGGCGATCGTCTGGCCGATCTCCACTCCCTCGAGTCCGGCCAGCGCCACGATGTCGCCGGCGCTCGCGCGGGGCGTTTCTACGCGCTTCAGCCCGTCAAAGCCGTAGATCTTGAGCACCCGGGCCGGGAGCGCGTCGTCGGCGGGCACGGGTCCGGGCTCCCCGAGCGGCAGCAGCACCACCCGGTCCGCCTCGGCTACGGTGCCCCGCTCGATGCGGCCGATCGCGATGCGCCCCACGTAGCTGGAGTGATCCAGCGTCGAGGCCAGCATCTGGAACGGTCCCTCGGGGTCGCCGGCGGGGTTGGGGACTCCCGCGACGATCGTCTCGAACAGCGGCTCCAGGTTCCCATCTCGCGCCTCGAGGTCCGGCGACGCCCAGCCGTCGCGTCCGCTCGCGTAAAGGAAGGGGGCATCGAGCTGGGCATCGGTCGCGTCGAGCTCCAGGAACAGCTCCAGCACCTCGTCGTGGACCTCCGCCGCGCGCTGCTCGGGCCGGTCAACCTTGTTGATCACGACGATGGGCGCGAGGCCGAGCGCGAGCGCCTTCCGCGTGACGAAGCGCGTCTGCGGCATCGGTCCCTCGGCCGCATCCACCAGGAGGAGCACGCCGTCCACCATCCGAAGGATACGCTCGACCTCGCCCCCGAAGTCCGCGTGGCCCGGCGTGTCGACGATGTTGATCCTCGTCTCGCCCCAGCGCACGGCCGTGTTCTTCGACAGGATCGTGATGCCGCGTTCGCGCTCCAGCGGGTTCGAATCCATGACGCGTTCCTCGACCCGCTCGTGCGACTGGAAGGCGCCGGCCTGCCGCAGCATGTGGTCGACGAGCGTCGTCTTCCCGTGATCGACGTGGGCGATGATCGCAATGTTCCGGATCTTCCCGGGCGGGGGTGCCAAACGCGCCTCGACTTCCGCGTACTCGTGGTTGGGGGGAAACGGCGGGGAATCGCGGGGATATCCTACGGTCGCGGGCCCCGGACCAAAAGCTGTGCGTGGCGACGAGGGCTCCGCTAGGTTGGCCGCCAGGTTGGCCGCGGCGATTCGGGCACGAGCGGAGGTGGGAACTGAAGACCAAGCGATGGATGGTGGCCGTGGGACTGTCGGCCGTCTTCGTCTGGGGCTCGATCTGGTTCCGCTTCCGGGAGGTCGAGCCCCCGCCTCCGCCCGAACCCGCCGATCTCCGCCTGTGGGACTTCCTCGGCTGCCGGCACCTCCGGTTCGACACCTGGCTCGCGGACAATGGCGGCGAGCCTCCGGAAGCCGGCCCGCCCACGGTGCGGTCGCTCATGCTGTTCGCCGACTCCGTCGACGCGTACGGGAGGGAGATGACCGCCTACAAGGCCGTCGCTCTCGAGGGTGACGGGGACCTCTCCGGCATGGAGACGCGCTGGTTCACGCGGGCCGACACGCTGTGGGTCGTGTGGTCGAGTCCCGAGGTGCGGGGGGCCGTGGCGCTGCGCCGCAGTCGCGGGGAGATGGTCGGACGGGCGGTGGCGCGGCTTCGGGGACAGGCGGCCGCCGCGTCCGCGACGGGCGACGCCCCGGTTCAGGCCCGGGCGACGTCCTGGGAGGTGAACTGCCATTCCCTGCGTCCCAACCGGATCGGCCCCGTCGACCGGTAACCCGCTTGGCGCGGGCGGCTAGAGAAAGGAGGGGTCGAAGCCCTCGGCGGCTTCCTCGCCCTCACCCTCCTCGCGGACGAGTGTGAGGATCGCGCCCTGTGGCGCGACGAGGTACTGCGTGCCCTCGAACGTGATCTCCACCGCGGCCTTCCGGAAGAAGAGAGCGTAGTCTCCCGGCCGCGCCTGCATGGGGAGATAGCGGGCTTCGGTCGCGCCGATCTTCCACGGTTCGTCGTCGAGTTCGGCGGGCGGCCCGACCGGAGTCCCGGGGCCGACGGCCACGACCGTTCCCGCCTGCACGGCCTGTTTGTCGATCGCGGTGGGCGGGAGGTAGAGGCCGACGTCCGTGCGCTCCTCACCCTCCAGGGGCTCGATGAGCACGCGGTCGCCGACGACGATGAGTCTCTTTTCGCTCATTCGGGCACGATAGGGGGCCGGGGCGGTCCCGGACAGGCTCTCAGCCGGCGCGGGCTCCCCTCGCCGGGTCCTCGTCGATCTGCTCGCGCTCGTCGGCGATGAAGCTGTCTACACCCTCGGGGACGAGGAGGCTGTCGGCGATGCGGGCGATCTCCTCCGCCTCGCGCCAGCGCGCTTCCAGCTCCTTCAGCTCCCCCTCCAGGGCCTCGCGCTCCGCCTGCTCGTGCGTCGCCATCTCGATCGCCAGCCGCATGTCCACCTTGAGGCCGGTGAGCGTGCCCGGAAGGGGTTTCATCAAGCCCTCGATCTTCTTCGCCGACAGGTCCGCCTTGCCGGAACCGGAGAAGTCGTTCATGGCGTGGCGCGCCGCCACGGGGAGAAACGCCTCCGGGTGTCCCGCCTCCTCGATCCTCCCGACCGCGTCGCGCACCGCCTTCCGCGCTCCCCCGCGCCGGTTGGCGTGCGCCATGAGCTGGCCGGCCAGGCCGATCGCCTCGCTCCCGTGAACGATCATCGTGTGCCGCCGGTTCTTGCGCTTGTTGGTCTTCCCCCACTTGTCCCAACCCGGGATGTGATCGACGCGGAGATCCCATCCCGCGGCGTCCGCGCTCGGCACGAGACGGGAGGTATAGAGGTGCTTTCGCTGGATCCGGATCGGATCTCCACCCTCGTCCCTGAGACGGAGGAGGACGCGGTCCCGATACCAGGCCTGAGCCGCCTGAAAGAGCCCCGGGAACATGCCGCCCATCGCGAATCCGGCGAGCGTGCCGCCGACGACGACTCCGCCCGCCGCCGCCCCCACGGCCCCGGTGATGAGCGCGGCCCGCTTGCGGCGCCGGCCGAACTGGTCGCCGTAGCGCCACGCGGCGAACTCCTGCCGGACGGGGTCGCCGACGCGGACGAGCTCGAGGCCCTCCTTGAGCTTCGCGAGACCGATGTTGTCGGAGGCGACCCGCATGCGGGTGGTCTCGAAGGCGCGTTCGCACGCTTCGATCGCCTCCCAGCGGGTGTCCAGGGGGGAGAGGTTCCAGCGCTCGCAGCGCCGGCAGACGACCCACAGCCGCCCCCTCGCGCCATCGAACGCGAGGCGGCGGCCGACAGGGAACTCCTCGATGGCCTCGTTCCGGCCAAGGTCGCCGTGGCAAAAGATGCAGGTCGTATACATTCGTTTCGTCGATCTCTTCGCTGGCGGCGGACGTTTGCAAGACCGCGCGATCCCGCCGCCGGTCCCCAATGTCGCGGACGGGCTCGATCGGGGATACCCGCAAACGACGCCGCTTCATCGTATGCAGATTTGCGATATAAAGATTATCTTTATATCTTGTCTCAACGGTCGGCTCGTGACGGGATGTTGCCTTTGCCGTGGAGATTGCATCGTGCAGGTCACTCTCTCGAAGCGAATCAACGAACTGCTCGTGCTCGCCGTCCTGGAGCGGGGGCCCGCGCACGGATACCAGATCGCGCTCTCCGTGGAGGAACGGACGGGGGGCGCGTTCTCGTTTCAGCACGGGACGCTCTACCCGATTCTGCACCGGCTCGAGACCGGCGGGCACGTGCGCGGCACATGGGGCGGGGAGGGCCGGCGGCGGAAGACGTACGAACTCACCGACGCCGGCCGTGCCGAACTCGCCGAGGGGACGGCGCAGCTGGAGCGGCAGTTTCGGGTGCTGCTGGAACTCTTCGGGGGCACCCATGCGGCCTGAACACCCCCTCGCCGACCTCGAGCGGAGTCTCGCGGTGCCGCCGCGGCGCCGCCTCGACCTGCTGGAGGAAGTCGACGCCGACGCGGAGGCGCTGCAGGCCGAACTGGAACGTCGCGGATACGGACCGGCCCAGGCGCGCCGCGCCGCCCTCCGCCGGGTCGTGCCGGGCACGGAGACGCTCGCGCAGCTCGAGGCGCAACATGCGCCGCCCCTGGGCCGCTGGGCGCGGAGTGTGGGGTGGATCGACCGGGCGGAACGTCTCGGCATCGTCACAGCCACGGGCCTGGCCGGGGCGGTCGCGTTCGTCACGATGGTCGCGTCGGGTCCGCTCGGGTCCGCGGCGGTGCTGGCCTGGCCCCAGGTCATCGTGGTCGCCCTTCTCGCCGCGAACTGGACCCGGGCCGCCAAGCGCCTGTGGATCGACGGGGACCTGCGGCCGGAGTTGAGACACCGGCTGTGGGAGCGGCAGATCGGGCTCATCGTCCTCGCGGTCGCCCTCGGGGCGCTCGGCGCCGCCCGGGAGGGATACGGCGCCTTCGAAGCGCTTGCGGCCGAAGATTTTGCGCCGCCGGCCATGTGGGACGCCGTCCGCCGCATCGTCTCCTTCGCCGCGCTCGGATTCGGCGCGGCCATCTTCGGACTCTTCGGCTGGCTCGCGATCACCCCGCGGCTGATCAGCGACGAGACGATGGAACGCCGCATTTCGGCCTTCTTCGCCTCGCGGCTCACACCAACCTCATCACGGCGGAGGTAACGATGTCCTTCCTGGAATCGCTCGGATTCATCCAGTATCCGATCTGGATCGTCCTGATCCTGATGCTCGTCCAGATCGTGCGCGCGACGGTCGACCTTGTCCGCCCCGGCGCTCCGGCGGTCGGCCTGCGCATCCACTCGATTCTGATTTTCGGCGCCCTCGCCGCGTGCCTCGGCGTGCTCGGATCGCTGGTCGGCGTGTGGTTGGCGGCCGAAGCCATCTCGCGGGCGGGAGAGGTGAGCGCGTCGCTGGTGTGGGGCGGGATCCAGGTCGCCCTGGGCTCGTCCATCGTCGGTCTCTTGATCCTCGGCTTCGCGTCAGTCGCCTGGCTCGTCCTGCAATACGCGAGCGGCCGACGCGAACCGGCCTGACGCGCCGATGCCGTTCCGAACGCTCGTCGTCACGGGTCTCGCCGTCGGGGCCGGAGCCTGCGCCCCGGAGCCGGAGGAAGACATCGGCGGCGCCTCGCGGCGCGACTCGGCGGGGGTGGCGATCGTCGGCAACGAGGCGTCCGACGCGCCGTTCGCGGGCGGAGCGGCGCACATCGCGGATCTCATGACGCCGGACAGCGCGCTCACGGCACTTCCGTGGGGCGTGGCGGTGGACCCGACGGCCGGGCGCATCCATGTCGCGGACGTGACGGGTGCACGGGTCGCCGTCTTCGACGCCTCGGGCGTTTTCGTGGAGGCGCTGGGACGCGCGGGCGAAGGTCCGGGCGAGTTTCGTGGCGTGTCCGCGCTGACGCTGGCGCCGGGGAGGACGCTCGTGGCGCTCGATGCGAGGCGGGGGGTGCTCAGCCGCTGGTCCCCGGAGGGAGCGTTCGAAGGGGAGGAACGGCTGCCGGCGGGCTACTGGGGACCGGGCTTCGCGGTCGGCGAGGGCGGGGCGGCGGACTGGTTCGCGACCGTGGGTTCGGTCACGGCGGATCTGTCGATGGACCAGACGCTGTCGGTGCATACGCCGCGCGGAGCCGAACCGGTCCACGTCGTGCGGCGGGAACTGTCGCTCATGGAACTGCCGTGCGCCTCCATGCCCGCCCCGAAGGTGTTCGCGCCGGACGTCGTGTGGGCGAGCCGCGGCGACACACTCTGGTACGTGAACGGGGACGGGTTTCGCATCGATGCCTTCGCGCGAGGCGCGGTCTTCGCCAGTGTGCGCCGGGCGGCGGCCCCGGCGATCCCGGCCACACGGAGGATGGCGATGGCGTCGCTCTCCTTCGGCCCGGGCCCGTACCGGAGCCTCATGCGGCAGTGCGGGGTGACGGCCGGGGAAGTCGTCGACGCCACCGGGCACGAGGACGTCCTGTCTCCCATCGTCGGGTTCACGCCCGATCCGGCGGGCGGGCTGTGGGTGTCGCGGCGGGTGGGCGGCCTCCTCCCCGAGGTCATCGATGTGCTGGGAGCCGGAGGCGAATACCTGGGGACGCTCGACATCCCCGCCATCCCCGTCGGATTCGCGTCGCCGTCGCGGCTGGTGACGGTGCGGCCGGTGATGGAGACGGGAGAGCTGAGGGTGTCGCTGTACGAAGTGGGAACGGAACGCCGTGCGGCAGCGCCAGGCGTGGGGAGCGCCGAGGCGGCAGGCGCCACGGGCGCGCCCGGCGGGAGTGCGCCCTCGCGTGGGAGCGCCCCCCGGCGGATCGGGTCGGTGCTGAGCTTGACCACACAATCGCCCGCCGCCGCGGCGTCGGCCCCTCCCCGGCGCCCGCCCGAGCCCAACTCGGCGGGTCTGCGTGAATTCAGGGATTGCGACTTCTGCCCGGTCATGGTCGAACTGCCGCCGGGTGGATTCGTGATGGGGCGGGCCGAGGGCGAGGACCGGCGCCTGAGGCTCGACCGGGAGCCGAAGCGGCCGGAGTTCACGCGGGAGAGGGAGCGTCCGCGGGTACGGGTCCAGTTCGGACACCGGTTCGCCATCGGAAAATACGAGGTCACGTTCGACGAATGGGACCGGTGCGTAGCCGAGGGAGGATGCGACTACGAGCCCACGGACAGGGGATGGGGACGGGGAGACCGTCCCGTGGTCCACGTCTCCCTCGTCGACGCCGAGACGTACCTCGCCTGGCTGAGGGAGACGACCGGCCGGCCGTACCGGCTGCCGAGCAGCGCCGAGTGGGAATACGCGGCCCGCGCGGGGACGACGACCGCCCGCTGGTGGGGAGACGAAGTCGGGCGCGGGCATGCGGTATGCGATGAGTGCGGCCTCGAGTGGGAGGTGGGGTCCACCGCACCCACGGGAGCGCTCCCGCCCAATCCGTGGGGACTGCACGACATGCTCGGCAACGTGTCCGAACTCGTGGCCGACTGCTGGACGGTGCGCTCGGCGTGGCGCAGCGGCGGGAGCATTCTGGCCACCGCCGAAGAGCGCCACGCCCACGCGCAGGTCGGCGGCGGGACAGGTTTCCGCATCGCCCTCACCCTCGACCCGGCACCGCCGGACCCCGCCCGCCAGCCACTCCCGCCGACTCCCGGGCCCGGCCCGGTTGCACCGGCCCCGCGGCCCGTTCTAGACTGAATCCCCCCGGCCGACGGGCGGCCGGATGAGTCCCGTTCCGGGAGCTCCATCGGCGCTCCCGCCGGCACAGGATCAGGAGTGGCCGCATGAAGCGCATCTCCATGACCGTGAACGGGGTTCGGCACGAGGCGGACGTCGAACCCCGCACCCTCCTCGTTCATTTCATCCGCGAACAACTCGAACTGACCGGCACGAACGTGGGCTGCGACACGTCCTCGTGCGGCGCCTGCACGATCCTGCTGGACGGTCAGTCGGCGAAGTCGTGTACCGTGCTCGCCGTCCAGGCGGATGGCGCGGAGGTGACGACCGTCGAGGGTCTCGCGTCGAACGGCGACTGGCACCCCGTTCAGAAGGCGTTCCACGAGCAGCACGGCCTCCAGTGCGGGTTCTGCACGCCCGGGATGATGATGGCCGCGGTGGGATATCTGGATGAGAACCCGTCGCCGACGGAGGACGAAGTCCGGCTCGCGCTGGAGGGCAACCTCTGCCGGTGCACCGGCTACCACAACATCGTCAAGGCGGTGCTCGCGGCCGCCGACGACATGGGCTCTTAGGCGAGGAGAGAGAACATGGCGACGGCTGAGAAATACGTTGGCGGCGGGGTCCCACGAAAAGAGGATCCCAAGCTGATCACGGGGCAGGGCCAGTTCCTGGAAGGCCTCACGCTGCCCGGCATGCTTCACGCGGCGCTCGTGCGAAGTCCGCACGGGTCGGCGCGCATCAACTCGGTGGACGTTTCCGCCGCCGCGGCCGCGGAGGGCGTGGTTGCGGCGTACAGCGGCGCGGATCTCGCAGATGAATGGGCGGCGGGGCTCCCCATGGCGTGGCCCGTGACCGACGACATCCGGATCCCCGATCACTGGCCGGTGGCGCAGGACGTGGCGCGCTACGTGGGCGATGCCGTGGCGGTCGTCGTCGCCACGAGCCGCAACGCGGCGCTCGACGCGGCGGAACTCGTCGAGGTCGACTACGAGGTGCTCGACGCGGTCGTGGACGTGGAGGCGGCGGCGGCCGACGGCGCGCCGCGCGTGCACGAGTCGTTCGACGACAACAAGAGCTACACCTGGGCGCTGACGAACGGCGAGGTGGATGAGGCGTTCGCGAAGGCGGATGTCGTCGTCAGGGAGCGCTACACGCAGCCGCGGCTGATCCCGAACGCCATGGAGCCGCGCGCCGTCGTCGCGCAGCCCGTCCCCTCGACGGGCGACTTCACGGTGTGGTCCACGACGCAGATTCCCCACGTCGCGAAGGTGCTGTTCGCGCTCACGCTGGGGATTCCCGAGTCGCAGATCCGGGTCATCGCGCCCTCCGACGTGGGCGGCGGCTTCGGTTCGAAGCTGAACGTGTACGCCGAGGAGGCGCTCTGCATCGCCCTTGCGCGCCGCCTGGGGAAGCCGGTCAAGTGGGTCGCCGGCCGCAGCGAGGGATACCTCGCCACGATTCACGGCCGCGACCAGGTCCAGGAGATCGAGATCGCGGCGACCTCCGACGGCGACATCCTCGGATACCGCGTCCACATCCTCGCGGCCATGGGCGCCTACCTGCAGCTCGTGGCGCCGGGGGTGCCGCTCCTGGGCGCCTTCCTCTACTGCGGCTGCTACGGCGGGGAGGCGTATCACTTCGAGTGCACGGGCGTGTTCACGAACACGACCCCTACGGACGCCTACCGGGGCGCCGGCAGGCCCGAGGCGACCTACGCCATCGAGCGGGCGATCGACTCGCTCGCGCGGGAGGTCGGCGTGGATCCGGCGGAGATCCGGCGGCGGAACTTCCTCCCGGCCGGCGACATGGTGCAGAGCCCGGGCGGGCTCGCCTTCGACTCGGCCGACTACGAGCCCGCGCTCGACCGGGCGCTGGAACTGCTCGACTACGACGGGTTCCGGAGCGACCAGGCGGAGCGCAGGGAGGGAGGGGGCAGCAGGCAGATCGGCGTCGGATTCTCGTCCTACGTGGAAATCTGCGGGCTCGCGCCCTCGCAGGTGCTCGCCTCGCTGAAGTACGCCGCCGGCGGCTGGGACGCGGCGACGGTGCGCATGCTGCCGACCGGAAAGGCGGAGGTCGTGACGGGCAGTTCGCCGCACGGGCAGGGGCACGTGACCTCCTGGTCCCAGATCGCGGCGGACGCGCTCGGGATTCCGTACGAGGACGTCACGGTCCTCCATGGAGACACCCACGTGGCGCCGCACGGGATGAACACCTACGGGAGCCGCAGCCTCGCGGTGGCGGGGGTCGCGGTCCACAACGCGTGCGACCGGGTCGTCGACAAGGCGAAGGGGCTCGCGGCGCACCTGCTCGAGGTCGCGCCGGAGGACCTCGAGTACGAGGCGGGGACCTTCTCGGTGAAGGGGGTGCCGGACCGCACGAAGTCGATGCCGGAACTCGCCTTCGCCGCGTGGACGGCCCACAGCCTGCCCGAGGACTCGGAGCCCGGGCTCGAGGCGAGCTGCGTGTACGACCCGCCGAACTTCACCTTTCCCTTCGGCACGCACGTGGCCGTCGTGGAAGTGGATACGGAGACGGGCGCCGTGGATCTCGTCCGCTACATCGCGGTGGACGACTGCGGGCCGGTGATCAACCCCGTCATCGTGGACGGCCAGGTGCACGGCGGCGTGGCGCAGGGGATCGCGGCCGCGCTGTACGAGGAGGCGACGTACGCGGAGGACGGGACGCTCGAGACCTCGTCGATGGTCAACTATCTCGTGCCCTCCGCGGCGGAGTTCCCGTCCTTCGAGACGGATCGGACGGTGACGCCGAGCACCTCGAACCCGATGGGGGTAAAGGGGATCGGCGAGGCGGGGACGATCGGGTCCGCGCCGGCGGTGATCAACGCGATCGTGGATGCGCTCTCGCATCTCGGCGTGACGGACGTCCCGATGCCGGCGAGTCCGGAACGGGTGTGGCGAGCGATTCAGGCGGCCCAGGGAGGTGAGGCATGATCCCCGCGTCTTTCGACTACGAGCGCGCTTCGTCTCTCGATGAGGCGCTGAGCCTGCTCGCGGCGGGCGGCGAGGACGCGCGGCCGCTCGCCGGCGGACATTCGCTCCTGCCGCTCATGCGGCTGCGGCTGGCCCGGCCTTCGCTGCTCGTGGACATCGGCGGCATCGATGAACTGCGCGGCGTGCGGGACGATGGTGATTCGGTCACGATCGGAGCCCTGACGACGCACCACGAGGTGGCCGGCGCGGCCGCTCTCACGGGCGGGAGCGGTCTCCTCGCGAAGGTGGCGGAGGGGATCGGCGACCCCCAGGTGCGGCACCGGGGCACGCTCGGCGGTTCGGTGGCGCACGCGGATCCGGCCTCGGACCTGCCGGCGGCGCTGCTCGCCCTCGACGCCGAGATCACGCTCGCCGGGCGGGGCGGCACGCGCTCGGTCGCGGCGGCGGACTTCTTCGTCGGCCCGTTCATGTCGGCGGCGGACGATGGCGAGATCGTGACCGGCGTCCGGGTGCCGAAGCGGGAGGGCTGGGGCAGCGCCTACCAGAAGTTCCAGCGACGCGCGCAGGACTGGGCGATCGTCGGCGTGGCCGCGGTCGTGAACTGGACGGACTCCGGAATCGCGGGCGCCGCGATCGGGCTCACGAACATGGGCGGCACGCCGCTCAGAGCGCACGCGGTCGAGGCGGCGCTCACCGGCTCCTCCGAGAAGGCGCAGATCCTCGCGGCGGCGTCGAAGGTGTCGGAACTCGAGACGCCCCCGGCGGATGAGAACGCGAGTTCGGAGTACCGCCTCCACCTCGCACAGGTATTGATCGCGCGCGCGGTGGCGGAGGCCGCCGGCTGTCCGGGGATGCAGCGATAGCGGTCAGCCGCCGGAACTTTCTCGTCCAGGGAGGCGGCGCACTCGTCTCTCTCTCCCTGGGCGCCGGCTGTTCGGACAACGGGCTGGGTCCGCCCCCGCCGCCGCCCGGAGATCGGGTCGACGTGATCGTGGTGGGCGCCGGCTTGTCCGGCCTCGTCGCCGCGTACGAGTTGGTCCGGGCGGGGCGCGACGTCCGGATTCTGGAAGCCCGAGACGCGGCCGGGGGCCGGGCCCAGACGCTTCGCGAACCCTTCGACGACGGGCTCATCGCCGAATCCGGCCCGGCCCGTATCCCGCCCGACCACGATCGCACACTCGGCTACATCGACCACTTCGGCATCGAGACCTCTCCCTTCTACACGCAGGAAGGCGAGTACCTCCTCGTTCCCGAGCAGGGGGACCGCTACCGGGAGACGCCGGGCGTGTTCCTGGACAGGGGGCGGGACAGGTGGCTCAAGATTCCGGCCGGGACCGATGCCCTGCCGCTGGCGTTCGCCGAAGCGCTCGGAGACCGTGTGCGGTACAACTCGCCGGTGACGAGGGTGGTCCGGGACGACGGCGGAGTGGTGGCCACATACGGCGCCGGCGGCGCGGCGGCGGAACTGAGGGGCGGTCGCCTCATCTGCACCGTCCCCCTCCCCGTCATCGACAGGATCGCCTTCGACCCCGTCCTCTCGAACGCGAAGCGGGCGGCCTTCGCGGCCACCTCCTACCAGGACGTCACCCGGGTCTACGTTCAGTATGCGGAGCGGGTGTGGGAGGAGCACGGCTTGAACGGATGGGGACTGTCGTTCGTGGAAGGGTTCTCGGAGTTCTGGCACCCCACCTGGAACCAGGAGGGGCCTCGGGGGATCCTGATGTCCTACCTGTACGGAGACATGGCGCGCGCGGTCGCGGCGATGGGAGCCGGCACCATCGTGCCCGGTTTCATCGACCGCTTCGACGACCTGTTCCCCGGCTCAGGCGCGGTCGCGGAGGGCGGGACCCACTTCGCATGGGAGCACCAGCCCTGGATTGGGGCCGCCTACACCCGGGACGACCCCCCGTTTTCGGAGCGCCCGGAACTCGCATCGCCCGAGGGCCCCATTCACTTCGCGGGGGAGCACGCCTCGGGGGAGCGGGGATGGATGCAGGGGGCCCTCCAGTCGGGCCTCCGGGCCGCCGCGGAGATCGACGCGACGGTGACGGGGTCGCGCGCCCGCGCGGCTGCGGCCTAGCAGCCCGTGGCAAGAGCCCCGCTGCGTTCTAGCCTCCGCGCGTCGGCCCGGCGGGGCGGGGCGCCACGGCGGCGCCCTCCCAGTCGGGGTCGGCGGCCCCGATCCAGGTGCGCGTGGCGGCGTCGTACTGGAGGCCGTGAATGCGCCCGAACGCGCCCTGCCGCGGCGTGGGCGTGATCTCGAATCCCATCTCCCGGAATTCCTCCACCGAAGTCCCCGACCAGCCGTCCTCGGGGCCCGCTTCCACGGAGAAGCCCGCGAGCCCGTCCGGCCCCATGTCGGGATGCACGCGCGGCGCCGCGAGGGCGGCGGGCAGCGCCAGACCGTCGTCGACGACCCGGGTCACGGCCTGGACGACCGCCGAGATGATCCGGATGCCGCCGGCCGCCCCCAGCACGAGCAGCGGCTCGCCGTCGTCGAGCACCATGAACGGCGTGATGCCGGACCGCGCGCGCTCGCCCGGTTCGCTGATCCCCAGGTAACCGCCCAGCGTCACGGCGTAGAGGAACCCGAGTCCGGGCGTGGCGACCTTCGCTCCCATGCCGGGGCCGATCGTCTGCGTGAGCGCGATGGCCATGCCGTTGCCGTCCGCGGCGGAAAGGTGGGTCGTGTGGCCATCCTCCGGCGGCAGATCCAGGGCCGCGACGCCGCCGCCGAGCCATGAACTTCCGGCTCCCGCCGCCGTCCACGGTCCGCCGCCCGCCTCCATCGTCGCCTCCGCGGGCACGCGCACCCGCCCGGAGAGCTCGCGGGCGAAGGCCTTCGAGGTCACGCGCACGGCGGAGGAGTCGGAACCGTCCCGCCGGTACTCCGTCATCGCGAGGGCAAGAGACTGGGCGATGACGGAAGCCCACGCCTCGTCGCTCATGCTGTCAGGGTCGAAGACCTCGGCGATCTGGAGGGCGAGAATCGCGATCGCGCCGGAGGCCGGGATGTCGGAACCGACGATCTCGAACCCCCGATAGGATCCGCGCACGATCCGCGAGTCTTCCGCTTCATAGGCGGCGAGCGCCTCGCGGGTCAGGAAGCCGCCGTTCGCCGCCATGTCGTCGGCGATGCGGCCGGCGATCTCCCCCCGGTAGAAGGCGTCGCCGCCGCCGAGGGAAATCGCCCTCAGCGTCGCGGCCATGTCGGACTGCACGAGCCGGTCCCCGGGGCGGTACGGCGACCCGTCCGCCTTCAGGTAGTAGCGCCGGGCGCCTTCGGACTCCGCCACCTGGTCGCGCGATCCCGCCTGGCGGCGCGCCTCTCCCGGCAGCAGCCGGAACCCGTGAGCCGCGTAATCGATCGCCGGAGCCATGATCGTGGTCAGCGGGAGGGATCCGTACTCGCCGTGCAGGCGCATGAGGCCCGCGACCGATCCGGGCACGCCGACGGTCGGATAGCCGTAGGCGGCGCGGGGCGCCGTGGCCGGGTCGTATCCCAGCGGGACGGACGTCGTTCCGTCGATGCCCGCGACCCCGCCGTCGGGCGTCCGAATCAGGATCTGGTTCCGTCCCCCGATGCTGTTCATGCTCGGTTCGACGACGGAGATCGCGAACGCGGCAGCGACGGCCGCATCCGCGGCGTTGCCCCCGAGTTCCAGCATCCGGGCGCCCGCGGCCGCGGCCAGCGGCTGCGCCGCGACGACGACCCCATCCGCAGAGCGCGCGACCTGAGGCGCACTCTGCGCCCCCAGCCGAAGCGGGACCACCGTGAACGCAAGTACCGCGAGAACGGTCGTGGTGTACACCCGGATGCCTGGCTTCATGGGTCCTCCGTCGGTTTTGCGGGTCCCGTCCGCCCGTGGCAAAAGCCCGGCTGCGTTCGAGTGGCGACTGCACCTCGCCTGGGGGCCCGGCGGGAAACTTGCGCACGGTACGGGGCGTGACTAGGGTTCGGCTCATATTGACAAGACTGTTAAACGATTTGGATAACGCGAGGATCGCGATGGCTTCGCAAGCTCCGGCCGCGACCCGACCGCCGGACACGGAACAGAGGATCTTCGACGCCGCGCTGACGGTATTCGCCCGCAAGGGGCGCGACGGCGCGCGATTGCAGGAGATCGCGGATCACGCGGGGATCAACCGCGCGCTGCTGCACTATTATTTCCGCACCAAGGAACAGCTCTACGAGGCCGTGTTCGAGCACGGGTGCCGGCAGTTCATGGCCGGGCTCAGCCAGTCGCTGCGGGCGGAGGAGGGGGTCGAGGACAGTCTGCGCGCGTTCGTGTACGGCTACATCGACTACATCTACGAGCACCAGGACATGGCCCGCCTCATGCTGAACGAATGTCTGTGCGGCGGCGGCGTCCTCGAGCGGCACCTTGCCGCCGCGATCGAGGCGCGCGAGGAGGTGCCGGGGCTCCTGCTCGAGGACCGGCTGCGCGCGGCCATCGGCGCGGGCGAGATCCGGGAGATCGACCTCCGCCACACGCTGCTCACGATCGTGTCGGCCTGCCTGTTCCCGTTCGTCGCGCTCCCGACGGTGCGCCTCTTCCACTCCCGCGCCGTGGAGGACTTCGACCGCTTCCTGCAGGAACGAAAAGCACACATCGTCGATCTCCTGCTGGCGGGTCTGCGGCCGACCGAAGGCGTCCGACGAGGGAGACTCGCGTGAGTGCCGCAAGGGTGGCGTCGAGGACCGGGGTGCGCGGTCTCCGTCGAGCGGGCGGGCTTCTCCTGCTCGCGATGGCGGGCGCGTGTTCGTTCGCGCCGGGCCCGCGGCTCCCGGGCACGGTGGCCGAACTCCCCGCGGCGTACGAAGCGGAAGCCCCCCCCGCCGATACGGCGCACGAGCCCCGCGACTGGTGGCGCGCGTTCGACGACGCGACGCTGGACCGCCTGATCGAGACGGCGCTCGTCGCCAACCTCGACCTCCACGAGGCCGTCGCGCGGCTCGAGGAGTTGCGGCACCGGTACCGGATCGCGCGGGCGCCGCTCTTCCCGGCGCTGACGCTCGACGCGAACGGCAACCGGTCCAGCACGCCCGCCAATACGGGGCTGGGGTCGCAGTTCGGGGGCGACGACGACGCCGAGAGCCCGATCCCCGGGCTCAGCTTCAACTTCCCCGACCGGTTCGAGTTCACGACGTACTCGGCCTCGCTCGGCTTCGCGTACGAACTCGATTTCTGGGGCCGGCTGCGCAACGAATCCGGGGCGGCGGTCCGCGACTTCCTGGCTTCCCGGGCGGACGCGGAAACCGTACGGCTCACGGTCATCGCGTCCACGATCTCGACCTATCTCGAGGTCGTCGCCGCGCGGGCCCAGCTCGCCATCGCCGAGGACAACGTCGATCTGCTCAGGGAGCGCGCGGAACTCACCCGGGAGCGGTATCAGGCCGGCGTCACGAACACGTTTGAACTCTACGCGATCCGGCAGCAGTACCGGACCGCCGAGTCGAACCTGCCGGGCCTGCGCACTGCCGTGGACGATGCGGAGGGGCGGCTCGCCCTCCTCGTGGGACGATACGCGGGGAGGCTCGAGGACCTGCTGCCGGCCGCGCTCGAACCGGCGGTCGATACGACCCCGATTCCCGGCGGGCTGCCGGTGTCGCTCCTCGAGGACCGGCCCGACGTGATGGCCGCGTTCGAGCGCGTCGAGGCGGCGCGCCGCAGGGTGGGGGCGCGCAGGGCCGAACTTCTCCCCACGATCTCCTTCAACGGAGCCGTGGGGCGCCAGGCGGGCGCGCCCGAGGATCTGCGGTTCATCGACCAGTGGTTCTCGAACCTCATCGGCGGCCTCGTCGCCCCGATCTTCCAGGGCGGCCGCCTGCGCGCGAACGTCGGGGCGGCCTGGGCGCAGTACGACCAGGCGCTCATCGCCTACGCGCGCACGGTCCTGGACGCCTTCCGGGACGTGCGGACAAGCCTGCGGCGGTTCGAGAACGAACGGGAGCGGTACGCGCAGGTCATGGAACAGGTCGCCGATGCCCGCGCCTCGCTGGAGAACCAGTTGGAGCGCTACCAGAGCGGGGTGGGGGACTACGTCGAGTACCTGGACGCGCGGGTCAACCTGAACGGCGCCGAAAACACCCGGGTGCTCGCCGAACGCGGCATCGGAGAGGCGCGGCTCGCGGTGCACCGCGCCCTGGGCGGCGCATGGGTGGCGGAGGACGTCGAGGACATCGAGACGAGTGCAGACGAAACGAGCGAAGACCCGGGGGGCGCGGCGTCGCTCCCCGACCGGAGATAGGGCGGAGTGATGGAAGACGGAACGCGGCAGACGCCGCACGAGGCAGGGAACGCGGAGGCGCCCGTCGCCCCGCCGGCGTTCCTGAGGCGGCTGGTACAGGGGACGATCGTCATCGGCGTGGGAGTGCTCGGCTTCGCGATCCTGTTCGGCATGCGCGCCGAACCCGCGGAGGTGGAGCCGCCGCGCGTGATCCCGACGGTCAGCACGGTGCCCGCCCGCGTGACGCAGGGCGCGATCAAGGTGCGCGGCGGCGGCACGGTGCGGCCCAGCGCCGAGGTCACGATCGCGCCGCAGGTCGGCGGGCGCGTGATCTGGACTTCGCCCGCGCTCGTGAGCGGCGGACGGTTCCTCGAGAACGAGTCGCTCCTGCGCGTGGACCCGGCGGACTACGAGAACGCCGTTGAGGCCGCGGAGGCGGACGTCGCCCAGCGCGAGGTCGCACTGCTGGAGGCCGAGGAGAACGCGCGGCTGGCGCTGGACGAATGGAGGCGGCTCGCCGAACGTGAGAACCTCGACCCGACGCCGCCGAACGCCCTCGTCACGCGGCAGCCGCAACTCGATGCGGCCGCGGCGGCGCTCAGGAGCGCCCGCGCCAGGCTGGAAGATGCGCGGCTCGCGCTGGAACGGACCTGGATTCGGGCTCCGTTCAACGGGATCGTACGCGAGGAGACGGTCGATCTCGGACAGTTCGTCGCGGCCGGCCAGACCGTCGGCCGTCTGTACGCGACGGACGCGGTGGAGATCGTCGTGCCGCTGAGCGACAACGAGGCGGCGCTGATCGAGCGTCTGTGGAGCGCGCGTGCGGGCGACGCCGCGACCCGTATCCCGGTTGACATCGTGTCCGAGTACGGCGGGACCGAGTACGCGTGGTCGGGATACGTGGACCGGGCGGAGGCGGCGCTCGACGAGCAGACGCGAACGGTCGACGTCGTCGTCGCCGTCCCCGAGCCGTTCACGCCTCCCGAGGACGATCCGGGCCGCCCGCCGCTCCTGATCGGCAGCTACGCGACGGTGGACATCGAAGGCACGAGCTTCGAGGAGTACGCCGTGGTCCCGGCCGCCGCCGTGCGGGATGGCGATGTCCTCTGGACCGTGGCGGACGACACGCTGCTCGTCATGACCCCGGTCGAGCCGATTCAGGAAGTGGATGATGAAGCCGTGGTGCTCGGACCGATCCCGGACGGGACCCCGGTCATCGTCTCGATGCTCCTCTTCGTCACCGACGGCATGACGGTGCGGCCGGTTCAAATGCTGGAGAGCGCCGAGCCGTGGCAGCCCGGCGCCAACGGGGACGGGCCGGAAGGAGATGGCTCATGAGGCGGGCGATCGGCTGGATGGCCAAGCACGGCGTCGCCGCCAACCTGCTGATGGTGCTGATCATCCTGGCGGGATTCGTAAGCCTCATCGGTCTGCCCCAGGAGACGTTCCCGGAGATCTCCCTCGACACGATCCAGGTACAGGTCCAGTACCCTGGGGCGTCGCCCGACGAAGTCGAACAGGCGATCGTGCGGCGGGTCGAGGAGCGGATCACGGGCATCCAGGGCGTCGATCGCGTCACGAGCGCCGCCTCGGAGAACGTCGGCATCGTGCTCGCCGAACTGTCGCTGGGCACGGACGAGTCGAAGACGCTCGATGAAATCAAGTCCGCCATCGACCGGATCACGAGCTTTCCCGTCGATGCCGAGGAGCCGGAGGTCGTCGCCCTGAGCGCGGAAGGCCGCGTCATGGAGATCGCGATCTTCGGCGATGTTCCGGAGCGGACCCTCAAGGAGATCGCGAACCGGGTCCGGGACGACCTCACCTCGTTGCCGACGATCTCCCTCGTCCGCGTTTCCGGCGTCCGGCAGTACGAGATCTCGATCGAAGTCTCGAAGGAGGCCCTGCGCGCCCACGGCCTGACGCTCGACGAGGTGGCCGCGGCGGTGCGGCGCGGCAGCCTCGACCTTCCCGGCGGGAGCGTCGAGACCGATCGCGAGGAGATCCTCGTTCACATCCGGGGCCAGAACTACACCCGGGCGGACTTCGCGGACATCGTCGTGCGGGCGAACGTCGACGGGTCGATGCTCCGTCTCACCGACATCGCGGACATCCAGGACGGTTTCGAGCACGTCGACCTCATCAACGCCTACAACGGGCAGCCGACGGCTTTCGTCCAGGTCCTGCGGACGGGAGACGAGCGTGTCCTGGAGATCTCCGACGAAGTCGAGCGCTACCTGGAAGAGGAGTTGGCCGGCTCTCTGCCGCGGGGTGTCGACTACAGCATCTGGCGCAGCGAAGCCTCCTACCTGCAGAGCCGGATCGACCTCCTCATCAAGAACGGCCGGCTGGGTCTGATCCTGGTTCTCATCGCGCTGGCCCTCTTCCTCGACCTGCGCCTCGCGTTCTGGACCGCGGTCGGGATCTTCCTCTCCTTCGCCGGCGTGTTCGCGGTGATGGCGTGGGCCGGGATCTCCATCAACATGATGGCGCTGTTCGGCTTCATCCTCGCGATCGGGATCGTGGTGGACGACGCGATCGTGGTGGGGGAGAACATCTTCGCCGAACGGGAGAAGGGAGCGCCCGCATTGCGGGCGGCGATCAAAGGCACGAGACGCGTCTCCGTGCCCGTGATCTTCGCGGTGCTGACGACCGTGGCGGCCTTCACTCCGCTGCTCTTTGTGCCCGGCAGCCTCGGGAAGTTTCTCTACGTGATCCCCGCGATCGTGATCTCCGTGCTCCTGCTCTCGCTCGTCGAGGTCCTGTTCATCCTCCCCTACCACCTCTCGCACCTGCCGGCGCCGGGCTCGGGCCGGGGCAGAGGGGGGCTGCTGGGACCCGTGTACCGCGCGCAGGCGCTCGTCCAGACGAACCTGCAGCGCTTCATCGACGGACCGCTGGAGCGCTGCGTGCGCTTCGCGGTGCGGCGCCCGGGACTGACCGTCCTCGGCGCCGTCTCCTCCCTCATGATCGTGGGGGGGCTCGTGGCGGGAAGGCATCTCCGGTTCAGCCTCCTGCCCGTGATCGAGGGTGTGGAGGTCGTCGCCTACATCGAGATGGCCGAGGGAACGACGAGCGAGCGCACGCTGGAAGTCGCCAGCTACGTGGAGGGGCAGGGATACGCGGCGATCGCGGAACTGGAAGCGCAGCTGCCGGCGGACGAGCCGCCCCTGGTCGAAGCGGTCTTCACGAGCGTCGGGCAGCGTCCCTCCCAGGCCGGAGGCCCCGGCATGAGCGCCGAGGCGAGCTTCATCCGGTCGAACGTCGCCGAGGTCAGTCTGCGGCTGACCGACCCGGAGATACGGGACCTGCCGGCCATCGAGGTGGAGCGGGCCTGGCGGGAGCGCGTGGGGCCGGTCGCCGGCGCCCGGGAACTCACGTTCAGCTCCAGCCTCATCGATCTGGGATCGCCGGTACAGGTGGAGCTTTCCCACCCGGACACGGCCATGTTGAACGCGGCGGTGCCGGAGTTCACGGACCGCCTGGTTCGCATTGCGGGGGTAACCGAGGTCCGCGACGACCGGGGCCGGGGGAAACGGGAGCTGGAGCTGGAACTCAGGCCCGCCGCCCGCACGCTGGGGATCACGCTCGACGACCTGGCGCGCCAGGTACGCGGGGCGTTCTTCGGGAATGAGGTCTACCGCCTGCAGCGGGGCCGCGACGAGGTGCGCGTCTACGTCCGGCTTCCCGAGTCGGAGCGGAACACGCTCGCCGACCTCCAGGACTACCGGATCCGCACGCCGACCGGAGGCGAGGCGCCGCTGTCGGAGGTCGCGGACGTCTCGTTCGGCGTCGCCTCATCGACGATCAACCGGATCGATGGACGGCGCATCGTGACGGTCACGGCGGACGTGGACGCCGCCGTGATCACGGGGCAGGAAGTCAACACGGAGATCACCTCGGCGATCCTGCCGGAACTGCAGGCCGAATACCCGGGCCTTCGCTACGGGTTCGGCGGAGAACAGCGCCAGCAGACGCTGGCGTTCGAGGGAATCGCGCGCGGCTTCCTGCTCGCCCTGCTCGCGATCTACGCGCTCCTCGCCATCCCCTTCCGCTCGTACCTGCAGCCGCTCGTCGTCATGGCCTCCATCCCGCTCGGGCTCGTCGGCGCCGCGATCGGGCACCTCATCATGGGGCTCGACCTCGGCATGCTCTCCATGTTCGGGCTCGTGGGCCTGTCGGGCGTGGTCGTGAACGATTCGCTGGTCCTCATCGACTTCATCAACGAACGGTACCGGTCGGGGCTCCCCATGTCGGAAGCGATCGTGCAGGGGGCGAAGGTCCGCTTCCGTCCCATCATGCTGACCTCCGTGACGACCTTTCTGGGCGTGTCGCCGATCATCCTCGAGCGCAGCGTCCAGGCGCAGTTCCTCTCTCCCATGGCGGTGAGCCTCGGGTTCGGGATCCTGTTCGCGACCTTCATCATCATGCTCGCCGTGCCCGCGCTGGCGATGATGAACTACACGTTCACGATGAGGGCGAAGCGGGCCTTCGTTCGCTGGCGGCGAAAGCCGAAGCTCGGTCTGGCCGCGGGAGGAATCGAGCGCTGAGCGATCTGTCGGGCACCTGGCTGGCGTCGCTCGAGTCCGAAGGCATCGAAATCCTTCGGGAGGGCGTCGCGGCGGCGTCGCGGCCCGTGATGCTGTATTCGATCGGGAAGGACTCCTCGGTGCTCCTCCACCTCTCCCGGAAGGCCTTCTGGCCGGCGGCGCCGCCTTTCCCCCTGCTTCATATCGACACGACGTGGAAGTTCCGGGACATGATCGCGTTCCGGGACCGCACGGCGGCGGAAGCGGGCGTGGACCTCCGGGTTCACACCAACGACGACGGGCTGCGCGAAGGCGTCAATCCGTTCGATCACGGATCGGAACGCTATACCGAAGTGATGAAGACGGCGGCGCTGCGGCAGGCGCTCGACGAGGGCGGGTACGACATCGTCTTCGTCGGCGCGCGACGGGACGAGGAGAAGTCGCGCGCCAAGGAACGCATCTTCTCGCTGCGCAACGCGGCCCACCAATGGGATCCGAAGGCGCAGCGTCCCGAGCCGTGGAACCTGTACAACACCCGCCTGGCTCCCGGCGAATCCCTGCGCGTCTCTCCGCTCTCCAACTGGACCGAAGCCGATGTCTGGCGGTACATCCGCGCGGAGGAGATCCCGATCGTGCCCCTCTACTACGCCGCCGAACGTCCCGTCGTCGAGCGGGATGGACGGTGGATCATGGTCGACGATGGCCGAATGCCGCTGCTCCCCGGCGAGGAGCCCCGGAAACGGCGCATCCGCTTCCGGACGCTGGGCTGCTACCCGCTGACGGCCGCGGTCGAGAGCGACGCGGATACGCTCGACGCGGTCATTGCCGAGACGCTCGCGACGGACGGTTCCGAACGCGAGGGGCGTCTCATCGACCATGACCGCGACGGCTCGATGGAACTCAAGAAGAAGCAGGGCTATTTCTGATGCCGCCGGCTCTTCGCTTCGTGCTGTGCGGCAGCGTCGACGACGGCAAGAGCACGGTCATCGGCCGACTCCTGCATGACTGCCGGCAGGTCTTTTCGGACGAGCTGAAGCGGGTCGAACAGGACTCGGTGCGCTACGGCACGCAGGGGAGGGCGACGGACCTCGCCCTGCTCGTCGACGGACTGAGGGACGAGCGCGAGCAGGGCATTACGATCGATGTCGCGTACCGGAGCTTCGAGACGCCGCGCCGCCGCTTCATCGTGGCCGACGCGCCCGGCCACGAGCAATACACGCGGAATATGGCGACGGGCGCCTCGACCGCCGATCTGGCCGTCGTGCTGGTGGATGCGCGCAAGGGCGTTCTGCCCCAGACGGCGCGGCACACGCGGATCGCGGCCATGTTCGGCGTCCGCCGCGTCGTACTCGCCGTGAACAAGATGGATCTCGTCGGGTGGGACCGGGAGATCTTCGAATCGATCCGGGACGCCTACCGCGGGATCGCGGACGAGATCGGTCTCGCCGCGGTCGAGGCGATTCCGGTCGCGGCGCTGACCGGGGCCAACCTCACCCGAAACGGCGCGTCGGCGCCCTGGTATGCGGGTCCGACGCTGCTCGCCCATCTCGAGACCGTGGACGTCGAGGAATCCCCCGCCGGCCGGCCCTTCCGGATGCCGGTCCAGTATGTGAATCGGCCGCACGCCGACTTTCGCGGATACTGCGGACGCGTGGCCGCCGGCACGGTGGCGGTCGGCGATGCCGTCGGCATCTCGCCCGCCGGAACCGAGAGCCGCGTGGCGTCGATCTCGGTGGGGGACCGAACCCGCGAGCGCGCCGCCCGGGGCGACTCCGTGACGTTGACGCTGGCTCCTGATGTCGACGTCACGCGGGGCGACGTCGTCGCGGGCGCAGGCGAACCCGTCGAGGTCGCGGACCAGTTCCAGGCACGCCTCGTCTGGATGCACGACGAGCCTCTCGCCGTGGGCCGCCCGTACGTGATGAAGCTCCACTCGCGGGAGGTGGGGGCCGCGGTCACCCGGATCCGGCACCGGCTGGACGTGTCCAACGGCAGCGAGTTGGCCGCTTCCGTTCTGCACTTGAACGACCTCGGGACCGTGAACCTCGCGACCAGCCGCCCCGTCCCCTTCGCGCCCTTCGATGAGTCGCGCGCGCTGGGCGGCTTCATCCTGATCGATCGCGCCACGAACGCGACGGCCGCCGCCGGCACGATCGTCTTCCCGCTCATGCGGGCGGCGAACGTGAGTTGGCAGCAGCTGGACGTGTCGAAGGACGTCCGCTCGCGGATGAAGCTTCAGCGCCCCCAGTGCGTGTGGCTGACCGGAATGTCGGCTTCCGGGAAGTCCACCATCGCCAACCTGCTCGACCGCCGGCTGACCGTCGAGGGACGGCACACGTATCTCCTGGACGGCGACAACGTGCGTCACGGCCTGTGCCGCGATCTGGGTTTCACCGAAGCGGACCGGGTGGAAAACATCCGGCGGGTCGCGGAGGTCGCCCGCCTCATGGTCGACGCCGGCCTGATCGTGATCGTCGCCTTCATCAGCCCGTTCCGGTCGGAACGCGACTACGCCCGAGGTCTGTTCGCGTCCGGCGAATTCATGGAAGTTCATGTGGACGCATCGCTCGAGGCGTGCGCGGAGCGCGACCCGAAGGGCCTCTACGCCAAGGCGCTCAGGGGAGAGATCAGGAACTTCACGGGAGTCGACAGTCCCTACGAACGGCCCGAAGATCCCGATCTGCGCCTGGATACGGAAGAACTCTCTCCGGAGGAATGCGTGGACCTGCTGACGGAGCGACTCGACCGCGAGCTCCCGACTCCCATGACGGAGGCCAACTGATGGCGAACGGACCCGGTTCGGATGTAGCGGAGCTGCGATTCGCGGCCGACGAACGTCCGCCGCACGCGGCGAGCCTGGTGATCGGGGTACAGACGGCACTCCTCGTGTGCGTGCCGGTGGTCGTGGTCACGACGATCGTCACGCGCGTCGCGAACCAGAGCGACGAATACCTCTCCTGGGCGGTCTTCGCGAGCATGGTGATCGGGGGTCTCCTCACGATCGTCCAGGCGAAGCGCTTCGCCGGCCTCGGGGGTGGAACGCTGACCGTCATGGGCGCTTCGGGGGCTTCGATCGGGGTCGGCGTGCTCGCGCTCGTCGCGGGGGGGCCGGCGCTGCTGGGGGTGCTGGTCCTTGCCGCGGGGCTGTGCCAGCTTGCCCTGGCGGCCCGGCTGGCGCTGCTCCGGCGCATCATCACGCCGGTCGTTTCGGGCACGCTGACGGCGCTCGTGGCGGTGACGATCATGCCACTGGCGTTCGCCATGCTCACGCGCGTGCCGGAGAACGCTCCGCCGGCCGCGGCCCCCACCGTTGCCGCCGTCACCATGCTGTGCGTCGTGGGCCTCCTGCTCCGCGGCAAACGGTTCGTGCGGGCGTGGAACGCCCCGATCGGCATCGCCGCGGGCTGTGTGACCGCCGCGCTCTTCGGGATTCTCGACTTCGAACGCGTGGCGGCAGCCCGCTGGATCGGGATCCCCAACGCGCCGCTGTCCGGTCTGGATCTGAGCTTCGACGCGAGCTTCTGGCTGCTCCTGCCCGCGTTCCTCTTCGTGTCCTTCGTGATCACGATCCGGCAGGTCAGCGACAACGTCCGCATGCAGCACCTCTCCCGGCGCGAGCCGAGGGCCGTCGATTTTCGCCGGGTCCAGGGGTCCGTCGCCGCCTGCGGGGCCGGCACGCTCCTGTCGGGTGTCGCGGGCGTGCTGCCGCCGTGGCCGTACGTTGCCGGGATCGCCCTCGCGAGCGGCATCGGCGTCGCCGCCCGCAGTATCGGCGTCGTCATTGGGGGGGCCTTCATCGCCCTCGCCTTCGTGCCGAAGCTCACGGCCGTCATCCTGTCGATCCCGGCGCCGGTGCTCGGCGCCTACATCATGGTCGTCTTCGGCCTCATCTTCGTGCAGGGCATGCGGATCCTCTTCCAGGAGGGGATCGACCGGCAGTATTCGCTGATCGCCGGGCTGGCGTTCTGGATCGGGGCAGGGATCCAGTTCCAGGCGATCTTTCCCGCCTACCTGGCCACGCCGATGGGCCGCATGCTCGCGAACGGCCTCACCGTGGGCGGGCTGTCCATCCTCCTCCTGAACCTTTTTCTGGACGTGACCGGACCCCGCCGCCACAGGATCGAGGTCGCGCTGCGCCCCGAGAACCTCCCGGAACTCGACAAGTTCCTCCAGG
The DNA here is from genome assembly GCF_965261555.1 of Candidatus Palauibacter sp. Taxonomy (GTDB): domain Bacteria; phylum Gemmatimonadota; class Gemmatimonadetes; order Palauibacterales; family Palauibacteraceae; genus Palauibacter. The sequence goes on along the minus strand of NZ_OZ253465.1, from coordinate 3,657,096 downwards.
AATTCGCGGCCCGGTACAAGTGGAGCGGCAAGGCGACGGACCGCCTGCGGGCGGCGGCCGAAGAGGCGCTCCTGAGTCTCCTTCGGAAGGAAGGGGACGAGGAGGTCCCGGCCGCGGAGGAGCGCCGGCTGCGCGTCGTGGCCCGGAACCTCCGTTTCGGCGCCGGACTGGAGTTCACCGCGGCGACGCACGAGGGCAACCTGGAGAACCAGATGGCTCTGCTCGGGGATCGCCCCGACCCGACGAGCGAACGGGACCTGTCGCTGGCGCTCCTGCGGCATCACGCCTCCTCCGTCAAGCACCACCAGTATCACAACGCGGACGTCCTGACCGTGCACGTGAACCGCGCGTGGACCGCGGGCAGGTCGTAAGGCCGCGCCCCTCCAGACCGGGAGACCGGGGGTCCGGTTGACCGAAGCAGGTCGTCCCCGCATGATTTTGACGCAAGCCACGGAAGCGACCTCCAAACCCCCTCAACGAGGATGGAGCAGATGAGCGAGCCACGCCCGGCCCCGACCATGAGGAACGCGGTCGATTTCAACGTCGTCGGAGACAACATCCTGGACATCGCCGACTTCGCGATCGAGAAGTACGAGTTCACGAGCGGCACGACGCTGTCCGATGAGGCGCGCGAGGAGGCGATGGAGAAGGTTCGGGACGCGCTGTGGGAGATGGTGAACGCGTTCCGGAAGCGGCGGAAGGAATGGCGCGCGAAGCTGTTCGCCACCGCCGACGAGGCCGTGCGCGGCTGCGTCGAGGGATCCTGATTCGCATGGAATGACCGGTTCGCATGGAATGACCGGCGGGCGACCGGAGTAGGCCAACATGCCAAATGCCCTGCTGCTCTACCCCAGGCACCCGCCGACATACTGGGGCCACGACTATGCCCTGGATCTCATGGGCATCAGGGCGGCCTTTCCCCCTCTCGGCCTGCTCACCGTGGCCGCGATGTTTCCGTCGCGGTACAACCTGCGCGTGGTCGACCTGAACGTGACTTCGCTCGAGGAGGCCGACCTGGAGTGGGCGGACCTGGCCTTCACGTCGAGCATGATCCCGCAACGCCCCTCGCTGGAGCAGATCGTGGGGCGCTGCAACCGCGCGCGGGTTCCCGTCATCGCGGGCGGCCCGCACCCCACCACCTTTCACGAGGAGATGGAGGGCGTCGATCACTTTGTGCTCGATGAGGTCGAGGAGACCTTTCCCACCTTTCTTCGCGACCTGGAGAACGGCGCCGCCAAGGCCGTCTATCGCGCCCCGAGGCGGCCGGATGTGACCCTCGCTCCGCTTCCCCGTTTCGACCTCATCGACTTGAACCACTACTACTCGATGTCCCTGCAGTTCTCGCGGGGTTGCCCCTTCGACTGTGAGTTCTGTGACATCACGAAGCTGTACGGCCGTGTGTCCCGAACGAAATCCCCGGAACAGATGGTGGCCGAGTTCGAGCTTCTGTATGGACTGGGATGGCGGGGTCCTCTCTTTCTCGTCGACGACAACTTCATCGGAAACAAGCGCGAGGTCTCAAGGCTCCTCCCCGCGATCGCCGAATGGCAGAAGGAGCGCGACCACCCCTTTTCCCTGTTCACGGAAGCGAGCGTCAATCTCGTCCGGATGGACGACTTGATGGATGTCATGATCGAGGCCGGTTTCGACTCCGTCTTCCTGGGGATTGAGACGCCCAACCCGAAGGCTCTCAAGAAGATGAAGAAACCGCAGAACATCGACATGCGCGATGACGACTACCTGTTCAACGCTGTGCGCAAGATTCAGGGGAAGGGCATGCAGGTTCTGGGCGGCTTCATCCTCGGGCTTGATGACGACGATGACAACGCGTTCGATGCCCAGATCGAGTTCGTTCAGGAGGCCGGGATTCCGATGGCGCTGATCGGGTTGCTGACCGCACTCAAGGGAACGAATCTCTGGACCCGGCTGGAGCGAGAGAATCGATTGTTGGACAAACCTGTCCAAATCGACGACACCTCCCTGAACTTCAAGCCGCAAATGGACCCCGCGACGCTGGTGGAGGGGTATCTCCGGGTCATCGGGACCATCTACGATTCGACGCTGGAGAATTACTTCGACCGTTGCCTTACCCTGCTGGACCACCTCAATCCCGTACCGCACCTCCACAAGCGGGTGAACGCCCACATCCTCTATGCGGGCATCATGGGAATTCGCCGGCGCCTCACACCGGAACAGCTTTCGCCGTTTTCGCGCTACATCGCCAAAGTCTCCAGCGACCACCCTCGACTCCTGCCGCTGGCCATCAGTCTGGCCGCCACCGGCCACCACTGCGAGAAGTTCACGCGCCAGCAGACCGTTCTCCGCAGCTTCAAGGACTACCTGAAGTCGGAGTCGGCAGCGTTCCATGAAGCCGGACGGGATCCCGGTTCGGCCGAGGGCCCGGAGGACCATCTCGTACGGAAAGCCCTGCAACGGGCCAAGAGGCGCCGGAACGCCATCCCCGATGAATTCCGGTTTACGGGAGACGGTGTCCGCGAGGCTCTGGCGGACTTCGAGCTTGCGTTGACTTTGGAGCCGGGACCCGCCGGACCGTCGAGCGCGACGCTGCCGGTTCTCGGAGCCACGACGCAACAGGCCGGCGTCCCGGCGTCCGAGCTCGGGGGCGCCCGCCGAGCGGAGGCCAAGTGACTTCCATCGCGGGTACATCCGGCGATCCCATCGCCATCGTCGGCTACGCCTACCGGATGCCGGGCGGTCTCCGAACGGATGAAGATTTCTGGCGGCTCCTCAGCAAACGCGAGGTCGTCCAGGAGTCCGTCACGGAGCGCTACGGCCGGGGCTACCAGCCGATCGGCCGGTTCTCGGGTCCGGGCCGTTTCGGCAGTCCGTACGAAGGGCTGCTCCGGGATGACCTGGAGCAGCGGATGGATCCGGGTCTGTTCGGCGTCTCCCACCATGAAATGTCCTATATGGATCCGCAGATCCGGATGCTGCTGGGCTGCGCATGGGAAAGCTGCGAACACGCCGGCTGGAGCCTGAACGCCCTCCGCAACAGCCGCACGGGCGTCTTCATCGGAGCCCAGGTCGCCTCCACCGCGAACTGGCGCGCCCTGTTCGGGACCAACGAGTTCTCCATCCTGAGCATCGATGCCTCGATGCTGGCGAACCGGATCTCCTACCATCTCAACCTCATGGGGCCGTCGATCGCGACCTCCACCGCCTGCTCGGCGTCGCTGACCGCGCTTCACACGGCGGTGAACTCGATGCGTCAGGGCGATTGCGAGCAGGCTCTGGTGGGCGCCGCCACCTACCTGGGGTCCGCCCGCTGCAGTGCCTCCTTCAACGCACTCGGCGTCATCAGTCCGGATGGCCGGTGTCATTCCTTCGACGCCGACGCCAATGGCTACATGCGGTCGGAAGGCGCGTTCGTGTTCGCCGTCAAGCCGCTGGAGGCGGCCGAGCGGGACGGAGACCACATCTTCGCGGTGATCGAAGCCACGGCGGTCAACACGGCCGGGACCGCCGATGACGCCGCCGGATTCGCCCAGGGGCGCTACATCACGGCGCCGACGCGCCATTCGCAGGTCGAACTCATGCGCGAGGCCTGCGGGCGTGCGGGACTGCGCCCGCAGGACTTCGACTACGTGGAGGCGCACGCGACCGGCACGGTCGTGGGCGACCGCATCGAAGGAAACGCCATTGCCGAGGCGTTCGGCGGCGTCGAGCGCGAGGCGCCGCTCCGCGTGGCCAGCGTGAAGAGCAACGTGGGACACCTCGAGGCGGCGGCGTTCAGCTGTGCGCTGCTGAAGGTCATCCTCATGATGCGGCGGCGGACGTTCGCCCCCATCTCGGAGAACTACCTGGTTCCGAATCCGGAGATCGATTTCGACCTCGGTCCCATCGAGGTGCAGACCGCCTGCGAGCCGTTCCCCGACCGCCCGGTCGTGGTCGGGATCAACTCCTTCGGGTTCGGCGGTGCGAACGGACACTGCGTCGTGCGGGAGTACCGACGGGACCGATCGAGGGAATGGTCGGTGCCGCTGGCGCCCGACGCCGGCTACATGATCCCCCTCTCGGCGCGGACGCCGAAGGCCCTCGAGGAGAGCGCGCGACGCCTGCGCGAGTACCTCGACGGGCGGGAAACCGACCTCTACACGCTGGCCGGGAATCTGAGCCGGCGCCGCGCCCGGTTCCCCGTGCGCACGGCGTTCGCTGTCCGCAGCCGCTCGGAGCTGGTCGAGGCACTGGACGCCTTCGTGGAAGACCCCTCCCCGGTCTCCACGGTGGAGGCGGGCGACCGCCGGGTGGCCATGGTGTTCTCGGGACAGGGTACGCAGTGGGCAGGGTGCGGGCGCGATCTCTACGACTCGGATCCCGTATTCCGGCGGGTGGTCGATGCCATCGAGGAGGAATGGCGGAAACACTCGGACGCGTCGCTGCGCGACGCCTGTTTCTCGGCGAGCCAGGAGGAGTTGAACGAGGTTCAGCTCGCCCAGCCGGCCATTTTCATGATTCAGTGTGCTTTGGTGGAGATGCTGGCGGCCTGGGGTGTCCATCCGGAGTGCGTCGTCGGACACAGTTCGGGCGAGGTCGCCGCGGCGTACGCGAGCGGGGCGCTTTCACTCGCCGATGCGACGCGGCTCGTCTATCACCGGGCCACGCTGCAGCAGCGGGTGGCCGGCTCCGGCCGGATGCTGGCGATCGGCCTCGACCGGCCGGGCGTCGAGGATCTGTTGAGAAACCACCGGCCCGCCGAGGCGGAGATCGCCTGCGAGAACTCGCCCGCCAACACCGTCATCTGCGGGAAGGAAGCCGCGCTGCGGCCCGTGATGGCCGAACTCGACCGGCGCGGCCTGCAGAACCGGCTGATCCCCGGGAACATCGCCTTCCATTCCACCGCGATGGATCCGCTGCGGGACGACGCGCTGCAGGCGCTCGCCTTCCTGAACGAATGCGACTTCGACGGCGACGTGCCCATGGTGTCCTCCGTCACGGGGGAGACGGTCGAGCGTCTGGACAACGCCTACTGGTGGTCCAACATCCGGAACCCCGTCCTCTTCGGCACGGCGATGGAGACCGTGAGGCTGGAATGCCGCCCCGACGTGGTTCTGGAGATCGCCCCCCACGGCGCGCTGCAGCCCCTGATCCGGCAGTGTCTGGAAGCGGCCGGCCCGGCCGCGGTCTGTCTCCCTACCCTAATGAAGGATGAGGATGCGTGCCCGGGCTTTCAGGAGGCCCTGGGGAACCTCTACCGGGCTGGCGTCGCGCTGGATTTCGCCTCGCAGTATCCGCGCCCGGAACCCATCGCTCACCTCCTTCCCGGTCATCCCAGGGAAGAGACCACGAGCAATGACGACCTGGTCGACGACGAGATGTTCGTCCAGCGCGGCGAGTACTCCCACGGCCCCTTCGTCGGACACCGCGTGGCTTGCGACCACATCCTGTTCGAGGCGCGGCTCTCCGAGAAGGACTTTCCGTGGCTGACCGACCATCGCGTCCACCGCGCCCCGATCATTCCGGCCGCCGGATACATCGAACTCCTGCTGCAGGCGTTCTCGGGGGACCCCATCAACATCGAGGAGATCGAGTTCCTGCAACACACGCCGGTGAATCCGACTCCGGTGCGGCTGCAGACCGCCCTGTTTCCCGTGCCCGACGCTCCAGGGCAGTACACGTTCACGATCTCCACCCGATCCTTCGAGGATGATGAAGCCGGAACGCTGCACTGCCGCGGAAGGGTGCGCCGCGTGGACGAAAACCATGCCGTCGACGCCTTTCCGACGCTGGACGATCTCCTCGCTTCCGATTTCGATCCCTCGCCCCTCGCGACGGGAGAGGAGTTCTACGACCAGATTGAAGCGGTCGTCGGGGATGCCTTCGAGTTCGGGCCCGAGTTCCGCAGCGTCCAGCGGATCGAGATGGACTCGGGTTCGACGGACATGCTGTTCGAAATCGAGGTCGACGAGGAACTGTGGGCGTCCGGCCGCGAGGAGGGATATCTCCTCTACCCCCCGCTTACCGACGGCGGGCTGCAGATCTTCCTGCGCTACCTGATGCGCCTGCCCGACTTCTTCTCCATGCCGCAGCGGGCGTGCGACATTACGTTCGTGCACCCCCCGACGGGGCCGCGCATCACCTGCTTTCTCGTCGATACGGGCGACTGGTTCGACGTGGACGAGCGGGGCCAGTACAACAAGCCTCTCGGCGAGCTGTACATCGGGCGGCTCAGCCTCTACGACACCGATACAGGGCAACTGCTCGCCCATATCGGAGAGTATCACTCCTTCAACAGCAATCCGCGCTGGAGCGACGTCCCGGACAGCAAGCACCTCATCCGCTGGCAACCGAAGTTCGTGCCTCCGACACCGCGGATCGGAGACGCGGTCCGCGACGGGGATGTCGATCCCGCCGCCCTCATCGCCGCCCTCGAACAGGGTGCGGCAGGCAGCCCGTACGCCTGTCACGTCGTCGAAATCGCCGGCTGCCGGGACGCGGATCGGACCATGCTCAACCAATGCCTGGAGCATCTCTCCGGCCCCGACGCGCAGAGCGAGTACTGGCTGCTCGGGGACGATGAGGAATCCACGCAGGCACTCTACGAAGCCTTCAATCACCGCGATGCCGCGATTCGCTTCGCCTCGCTGGAAGCCGCGGCGGAGGGCGCCTCCGAGACGGATATGGCGACGGGTCTGCTACGACCCGCCGCGACCGAGATCGTTCTTCTGCACCGTGACACGGGTGAAGGCGGAGCGGGCGGGGATCGCTGGGCCGAAGCGTGGGCGCTTGTCGAGCGGCTGGCCGTGCCGGGGGGACTCGCGCTCGTCTCGCATGACGAGAGCGACGTCATCGAGCCGGGGAACGGCTGGAGCACGCTTCACGCCGGCCCCCGCGCGACGCTCCTGCAGGCTGCGCAGGAGGATCCCGCGCCGACCGGCGCGGCCGCGGTTTCGGCTGGCACCGCCGGTCCCCGCTGGGTGATCGGCGAACCCGGTAGCCCGGCCACGGAGTGGATCGCGCAACTCGATCCGACCCACGCGTATAGCGTCCCCTGGAGCGCCTTCGAGGACGGTGATTTCACATCGCTGGAAGAGTGGCCGTGGGGTGCGGACCTCGAGGCGATCGATTTCTTCGTCGGGCCGGCCCCGGACGATCCGACGGGCGAGCGAGTAGTGTGGCGCCTCGTCGCCTTCCTCCAGGCCCTCGCGCCCTTCCGGCTGGAGAGCGCGAACCGGACTTGTCGCTTGAACGTTGTGACGCAGGGCGCCGTTTGCGGCGTGGAGGCGCCGCGAGGAAGCGCGCTGTGGGGAGCGGTACGCAGCCTGGCGCTCGAGCTTCTCGCCGAGGACACGAAGATCGACTTCCGTCTCGTGGATCTGGGCACGGCGGGCGACCTCGGGGCGCTGGCACGACTCGACGCGTGCGATCCGCGCGAACGGGAACTGGCTATCAGGGACGGACGCCTGTGGGTACCGCGCGTCGTGAGCGTTCGGGATCGTTGGCCGCTCGTGCCCGCGGGCGCTGATCCCCCCTACCGGCTCCGGCTGGACAACCCCGGCCAGGTGAGCGGCCTGCAGGTGGCGACAACGGCATTGCCCCGTCTGGGGCCCTCCGACGTCGAGATCGAAATGGCCGCGGCGGCTCTGAACTTTCGGGATGTCATGGTCACGCTGGGGCTCCTCCCCGCGCTGGCCTACGAGCGCTCGGCGCTGGGCCGCGAGGTCGGCATCGAGGGGAGCGGGGTCGTACGCCGCGCCGGCCCGGACGTGAAGCGTCTGAGCCCCGGCGACGAAGTGGCCGTAACGACGGGCGGCTGCATCGCCAACCGAATCGTCGTGAACGAGCACCTGGCCTTCCTCAAGCCGCCCGGGCTGAGCATGGAGGAGGCCGCGGCGTCCCTCTCGGTGACCGTGACCGCGTACTACGCGCTCATCCATCTGGCCCGGCTGAGAGAGGGGCAGCGGGTCCTCATCCACTCCGCGATGGGCGGCGTCGGACAGGCGGCGATCGCGTTGGCGCACCACGTCGGGGCGGAGGTCTACGCCACCGCCGGCAACCGGAGCAAGCGCGAGCAGTTGCTCGAGATGGGGGTGCGCGGGGCGTTCGATTCGCACAGCCACGACTGGTACGATGACCTGATGGAGGCCACGGGAGGCGAAGGCGTCGATGTCGTGCTGAATTCGCTCGCCGGCCATCACATCGCCCTCTGCCTCAAGGCCTTGAGGCCCTCGGGGTGGCACTGCGAGATCGGGAAGGTCGACATCTTCACGGACAACTCGCTCGGCATGCGGGTCTTCCGCAAGAACCTCCGCTTCGCCGCGATCGACGTCGACCGGTTGATGCTCGACGATCCGGTGCTGTCGCACATGCTCTCGCAGGCCTGTCTGGACCTCATGAACGAGGGCGCCGTGCCGCCACCCCGACTCACCGCCTACGAGTACCGCGACTACGCCAGGGCGCTACGCCTGATGACGACGGGCGGGCACCAGGGGAAACTGGTCCTGAAGGCACCGCCCGACCCGGCGGATCGGGGGTTCGCGATCGCGGACACGCGCCCCTTCCTCGACCCCGAGGCCACCTATCTGGTCACGGGCGGGCTGGGTGGCTTCGGGCTGCGTCTGGTACCCTACCTGATCGCGGCGGGGGCCCGGCACGTGACACTGATGGACCGCGACCCGGAGCGTCGACGGAGCGTCGAGTGGCTCCGCCAGACGACCACGCTGTCGAAGATGACCGGCGATTACGAGATCGAGATCGTTTCGGGCGACGTGCGCCACGATGAGGACGTGCGCCGCTGCATCGCCGGGCTGCAGCGGCCGCTCAAGGGTGTTTTCCACCTCGCCGGAACGCTGGAGGACCGCTCGTTCCTCGACACCTCCGCCGAGTCGCTGGAGAACGTGTTCGCGCCCAAGGCCCGCGGCGCACTGAACCTGCACGATGCCACGACCGACTGCGCCCTCGACTACTTCGTCCTCTTCTCCTCCATCGCTTCGACGTTCGGGAACGTGGGGCAGGTCAACTACAGCAGCGCGAGCGCTTTCCTGGATGGCCTGGCGGCCTGGCGTCGCCGGCAGGGGATGCCGGGGTTCTCGTATAACCTCGGTCCCGTCACGGAGGTCGGGATGGCTGCGCGCAGCCTTCACGTGATGCGTATGATGCGCGCGGCGGGGATGATGACGGTGAGCGCGAACTTTGCGATCGCCAATCTCGACTACGCCCTGCGCGCGATGGCGCCCGACCCGACGGAGCCCGGCACGAAGGGGCATGACCATATGGTAACCGCGCTGTTCTCCAACCCGGCGTGGACCGTCGATTCCCCGGACTACATGCGCAACGGGCGCCTGCTCAACAATCAGGCGGCGTTCGAGGTCAACGTGCGCGGCGAACTGACCCTGGAGAACGTTGTCGCGCAGATCTCCGCCAAGGTGGCCGAACTTTGCGGGCACGAAGAGGGCGATGTCGCGGAGCCGCTGTCGAGCTTCGGGCTCACGTCGATTTCGGTCGCCGAACTCGGCGCCTTCATTCAGGCGCAGTTCAACCGGCAGGTGAGCGCCCTCGAGCTGATGACGACCGCCTCTGCCCTGTCGCTGGCGGAGATGATCGTGCACGGAGCCGAGTCGGATGCGGACGGTGAGACCGTAGCCGAAACCGATGGGTTGGTGGATGTCTCACCGCAACGCGTACACCAGGTACGCAGGCGGCGTTCGCCCTTTGCGAACAGGTTGGAGGACCACTTCCCGATCCGGGCATGACGCGGTCCACGGCGACAACGGCGCCCCGCCGCCCGGTCCCGCCACTGGTCGGGAAGCTGCCGCCGCACTGTGAACGCGACCTCTCGGAGTTGCGTCGCTTCGTGCGCGCCGCCGTGACCGGAGCGGCGCCGGCCGAAGCCGTCTCTCCTTCGGAAATCCGCCGCGTGCTGGTGACCGGTGCGACCGGCTTCGTCGGGCGCTTCCTGGTGCGCGACCTGCTGGCGCATGACGCTGGCCTGGAGGTGCACTGCCTCGTGCGGGCGGCGAGCGGGGAGGAGGGTCTCAGGCGGCTGCGGGCGAACATGAAGCACGCGGAGACCTGGGACGATGACTTCGCTCCGCGCATCCACGTCTGCACGGGGGACATCGCCCAGCCGCGGCTCGGTCTGCCGCGCGCCGACTTCGACCATCTCTGCGCGAACGTCGACGCCGTCTATCACCTCGCCGCCACGCTGAGCCTGGCCGCCTCGTACGCCGGCATCCGCAGCGTGAACACGTCCAGTCTTCGCAACGTGCTGGAGCTGTGCCTGCGCACGCGCCGCAAGCACCTGTTCTACGCCGGGACGATGGGGATCTTCCCCGAGTACGTCTGCACCTTCGCGCACGAGTACGAGGGGAGCCGCATCGCCCACCAGGGGCAGCCCGGTCTGGCGAGCATGAAGAAGACGTTTCCGCTCGGGCTGCTCGGATATCCCTGGAGCAAGCTGGTCGCCGAGCAGGCGCTGCTGTTCGCCCAGTCGGCCGGTCTCCCCGTGGCCGTGTTTCGCCTGGGGCAGACCAGCATGGCAACGACCGGATACAGTGAGCCGAGCAACATCACCCAGCGACTCTTCGCGGCGATCGTCGACACAGGATTGGTTCCATCCGGGTTCGCCCTGCAGTCCACCAACGACCCGGTCGATACACTGAGTCGCATCTGCACCGACATCTCATTGAACCCGGAACGACGGTTCACGCTCTACAACTGCTGCAATCCGACGCCTTCCTATCGCACGGTGTCGCTCGAGGAGCTCGGACTGGATTTGCCGGAGGTGTCGTACCAGGCCTTCAGGCGCGCCTGCCAGGCTCGCGGCGACGCCTCTCCCATGGCCGGGTACTGGCCGGTGCTCGATCACTTCGGACGCTATTGGCTGCAAGGGGCCGCGGCGGCCACGTCGCTCCCGATCAGCGACCGCGCCATTCGCGAGGACTGCCCGGGGCCGATTGAATGGCTCGGCCCGCTTACCCGCTACGTGCGTCATAACCGGTGGGTGCGGGCGCATCGCGAGGACTGGCCCTATCCGCAGCCGCGCCGCAGCCTGGACTTCGACCGGCTGGTGACGCAGGCGCGGCGTTACGCCGGAGAAAACGGCGTCTCCTTCGAGGACACCTACCCCGAGTGGATGTTCGAAGGGCTGGAGCAGCTTGTCGACGCGCTCAACTCGCCCGAAGCGACCCTGCCGGAAGATCGGGTCGGCCACATCGTCTTCGACATGTGCCGAATCCTTCGGAACAACGCGGAACTCGCCGGCGAACGACTGCGCCATCCCGTGATCGAGCGGCAGGAGATCGTCCGGCCGGTGTTCATCGTCGGCATCAACCGGACGGGCACCACCTACCTGCACCGCCTCATGGCCCGGGATCCCCGGTTCTGGGCGCTGCGGGCGTACGAGTACGTCGAGCCCGTCATCGCCGCCGGCGATGACGCCGGCCTGGCCGGCACGTCCGAGGACCCGCGCCGCGCGCTGGCGAGGGACGTGTTCAGGGCGTCCGGCATCATCGATTCCTTCGAGGGGACTCATCATGTCGGCCTCGACGAGCCGGAAGAGGACATGGCGATTCTCCGGCTCTCGTTCAGAGCCTGGATGTTTGCCACGCGGCATCCAATCCCGACCTACGAGCGCTGGCTCGAAGCGAGCGGCTCGCGCGAATCGTACGCTCTGCACCGGCGCGTCATGCAGCACTACACCTGGCAGCGCCGGGAGTGGAATCGCGGGGCCGACGGACAGTGGCTGTTCAAGATGCCGGCGCATCTCAGGGAGCTGGAGGCGCTGACCGAAGCCTATCCCGACGCTCTGTTCATCCAGACGCACCGCGAGCCCGCGCAGTTTATGGGATCGTGGTGCAGCCTGGTGGAGCGGATCCGCGCGGACGTCAGCAAGCCGCGTCCCCCGGATGAGTTGGGCGCCGAGCAGTTGCGCGCGATGGGCCTCCTCCTCGATCGGGCGGTGGCGTTTCGCGAGTCGCGCCCGGAGCTTGACGACCGCTGGATCGACGTGAGCTACTACGATCTGGTTCAGGATCCGACGGCCGTCGTGGCCCACGTTTACGATCGTTTCGGCTGGCCCCTGAGACCCGAAGTCGTCGCCGCCATGGAAGCGTGGCTCGACGAGCAGGGCGAGCGCCGCCGCACCGAGAAGCGTCACACGTACGACATCGCCGACTACGGGCTGACGCACGAAGCGATCGACGAGGCGTTCGTCCGCTATCGCGATTTTCTGTCGGGCCACAGTCGTCGGGCTTCGCTGTTGTGACACTCGGTCGGCGGCGACCGCGCGGGCCGGTTCTCGTCACGGGTGCGAACGGCTACGTCGCGTCGTGGCTGGTAAAGAGGCTTCTGGAACTGGGCTTTGACGTTCACGGGACCGTGCGCGATCCCCGGGATCCCGCGAGAACCGGCCATCTGCGGACGATCGCCCGGGGCCGCCCCGGAACCCTGTCCCTGTTCCGCGCCGACCTCCTCGATCCCGAGGGGTTCGACCGGGCGATGGCGGGATGCCCGCTGGTCTTCCACACCGCTTCCCCGCTCATCGTGCGCGACGTCGACGATCCGTTGCGCGACCTCATCGAGCCCGCGACACGCGGCACGCGCCACGTGCTCGAGGCCGCTGGCCGGACAGGCGCGGTCCGGCGGGTGGTGCTGACTTCCAGCATCGTGGCGATCTATGGGGACGCGGCCGACCTGGAGCAGATCGAGGCGGGCCGATTCGACGAGAGCCACTGGAACACCACCAGCCACGAAGGCCACCAGCCCTATTCCTACTCCAAGACTCTGTCGGAGCGGCTGGCGTGGAAGATGGCGGAGGAACAGACCCGGTGGGACCTGGTGGTCGTGAATCCCGGGCTGGTTCTTGGACCCGGCCTCAGCCGACGCACGAACGCCGAAGGGGTCCTGGTCATGCGCGATCTGGGAAACGGCGCCCATCGCGCCGGTGCTCCGGAACTGGAGTTCGCCATCGTCGACGTCCGGGATGTCGCGGAAGCCCACCTGCAGGCGGGCCTCATCCGGGAGGCGGAGGGACGACACATCCTGGTCAGCGAGACCCGCAGCCTGATCGAAATCGCCGGGATCCTGCGGGACCGCTTCGGCGACGGCTTTCCCCTGCCCCGGCGCACCGTGCCCAATCCGATGGCCATCTCGTACGCACCCCTGCGGGGTATCCCCCGCGCCGTGGCGAAGCGCAACGTGGGGTATCCGCTGAGGTTCGAGAACGCGCGCGCCAGGACCATCCTCGGCCTCGCCTTCCGTCCCGTCGAGGAGACCATTACGAGTCACTTCCAGCAACTGCTGAACGACGGTCTCGTCTCCGCGCCCCGGGGCGGCCGCCGGGGGGAATTCGGTTGACCGCAACGGGTCGTCCCCGCATGATTTTGACGCAAGTCACGGAGGCGACCTCCAAACCCACTCAGCGCGGATGGAGCAGATGAGCGACAACATCCCGGACATCGCCGACTTCGCGATCGAGAAGTACGAATTCCCGAGCGGCACGACGCTGTCCGATGAGGCGCGCGAAGGAGGCGGTGGAGAAGGTTCGCGATGCGCTGTGGGAGATGGTGAACGCGTTCCGGAGCGGGCGTAGCGCCGACGCAAGCGGTCGCGGCAGCAGAATGACCAGCACCTCGCGAGAGTCCCCCGTCGCCATCGTCGGGTACAGCTATCGAATGCCGGGCGGGATCCGGACGGATTCCGACTTCTGGCGGTTGCTGCGCGAACGCGAGATCGTCCAGGAGCCCATTACCGACCGCTACGGCAGGGGCTATCGGCCCATCGGCCGCTTCTCCGGGCCCGGACGCTTCGCCAGCCCATACGAGGGGCTGATCCGCGAGGATGTCGAAAAGCTGATCGATCCCAAGCTCTTCGGACTGTCGCAGGATGAAGTGCTGGCGATGGATCCGCAGGTGCGGATGCTGCTGAACTGCTCGTGGGAGACCTGCGAGCGGGTCGGTTGGGGCCTGCACTCCCTTCACAACAGCGCCACCGGCGTCTTCATCGGCGCGCAGATCCCTCCGGTCGCCAGTTGGCGCCCCATGCACGGCGCGGGCCCGTTCGATGTCACCTCGCTGAGCGTGGCCATGCTGGCCAACCGGGTGTCGTACCACTTCAACCTGATGGGTCCGTCGATCACCTATTGCACGGCCTGCTCGGCGAGTCTGACCGCGCTTCACTCGGCAATGGCCGCGCTCCAAAGCGGCGACTGCGAACAGGCTCTCGTAGGGTCGGTCAACTATCTCGGAACTTCGCGGCTCAGCGCTTCATTCAATGCGCTGGGCGTCATCAGTCCCGACGGCAAATGCCATTCCTTCGACGCCGACGCGAACGGCTACATCCGCTCGGAGGGAGCGTTCATCTTCGCGCTCAAGCCCCTCGATGCCGCCGAGAGGGACGGGGATCAAATCCACGCCGTGATCGAGGGGACCGCCGTCAACGCCGCCGGCGCGGCCGATGGAAGCTCCGGGCTCGCGCAGGGTCGCTACATCTCCGCCCCCACCCGTCACGCGCAGGTGGACCTGATGCGCAAGGCCTGCGCCCGCGCCGGCCGCGCGCCCGGGGAGTTCGACTACATTGAAGCGCACGCGACCGGCACGGTTGTGGGAGACCGCATCGAGGGCAACGCCATCACGGAGGCCTTCGGGGGGGTCGACCGCGACGTGCCGCTGCGCGTCTCCAGCGTGAAGAGCAACCTGGGACACATGGAGGCGGCGGCGTTTCACTGTGCCCTGCTGAAGGTCGTTCTGATGATGCAGCGGCGCACCTTCGCGCCGACTTCGAAGAACTTCGCCGTCCCGAATCCGGAGATCGACTTCGACGGCGGCCGAATGCAGGTGCAGACGGAGTGCGAACCGTTCCCGGAGCGGCCAGTGGTGGTCGGCATCAATTCCTTCGGCTTCGGCGGCGCCAACGGACATTGTGTGATCCGGGAATACGAGCCGCCGCGGTCGCGCGCCTGGTCGTCGCATCCGGCCTCGCGGGGCGGGTTCATGATCCCGCTCTCGGCGCGCAACGCCGGGGCGTTGACGCGGGGCGCCCGGCGGCTGCGGGAACAACTGGCCGAGAACGGGACCGACCTCTACACGGTGGCGGGCAATCTGAGCCGCCGTCGCACGCACTTTGCCACCCGAACCGCCTTTGCGGTGCGAAACCGGGAGGAGTTGCTCGCGTCGCTGGACGAGTTCGCCGAGAGTCCCTCGAACGTCAGCACGACCGACGACGACGAACGCCGAATCGCGATGGTCTTCGCCGGCCAGGGGACCCAATGGGCGGGTTGCGGTCAGGGACTCTATGACGCCGACCCTGTCTTCCGCAGGGCGATCGACGCCGTCGAAGATCACTGGCGGACACACTCGGACATTTCGCTGCGCGACGCCTGCTTCAACGCTCCACGGGAGGAGCTCGACGAGGTGCGGCTCGCGCAGCCCGCGATCTTCATGATCCAGTGCGCCCTCTTCGAACTCTTCAAGACCTGGGGCGTGCATCCGGAATGCGTCGTCGGGCACAGTTCGGGCGAGGTCGCGGCCGCCTACGCCTCCGGTGCACTGTCGCTCGCCGAGGCGACGCGGCTCGTCTATCACCGCGCGACGCTGCAGCAGAGCAGGGCCGGTTCCGGGAGGATGCTGGCGATCGGTCTCGATCTCGCCGGCGTGGAGGAAGTGCTCGACTCGCTCGACATCGCGTTCCGGCCCGGCGGGGACCGGCCGACGCAGGTGGAGATCGCCTGCGAAAACGCGCCGGCCAGCGTGGTCGCCTGCGGCCGGGAGGCGGAGTTGAGGCCGGTCATGGCCGAACTGGATCGCCGCAACGTGCAGAACCAGTTGCTCGCGGGGAATATCGCGTTCCATTCCTCCGCCATGGATCCCATCCGGGACGACGCGCGCGAGGCGCTGGCATTCCTGGACGACTGCGCGTTCGACGCCGGCATCCCCTTCGTCTCCTCTGTGACCGGCGACCGCACGGAACGCCTCGATGGCGGCTACTGGTGGACGAATATCCGGGAATCCGTGCACTTCGCACGCGCGATCGACACGATCATGCGCGAATTCCGTCCGGACGTGTTTCTGGAAATCGCCCCTCACAGCGCGCTTCAATCCGCGGTGGCCCAGTGTATCGAGCAGATCTCGCCCACGCCGGCCAACATTCCGAGCCTCCATCGGGATTCGGACGACCGGCTCGGTTTTCAGGAGGCTCTCGCCTCACTGTTCAGGTCCGGCGTCGCTCTCGACTTCGAGGCCCAGTATCCGCGGCCGCGGCCCATCGCCCATCTCCTTCCCGGTCATCCCCGGGACGAGCAGGCGCTGATCGACCACCTCACCGACGACGAGTTCTTCGTCCGGCAGGGCCAGTACTCCCACGGCCCTCTGGTCGGCCACCGGGTGCCGAGTGAGCACCTGCTCTTCGAGGCGCGGCTTTCGGAGAAGGACTTCCCCTGGTTGACGGACCATCGCGTGCATCACGCCGCGATCATGCCGGCCGCGGGCTACATCGAACTCGTCCTTCAGGCGCTGGAGGGCGCGCCCGTTCACTTCGAGGTGCTCGAGTTCCTGCAGCCGTGTCCGATTCCGAAGACGCCGGTGCGGCTTCAGACGGCCCTGCATCCGGTCCCGGGCTCGCCCGACGAGTTCACCTTCACGATCTCGTCCCGTCCGTACGATGTGGACGCCGCGAGCGAGGTCCATTGCCGCGGCCGGGTGGCCCGGATCGAAGCCGGGCACCCCGTCGGCGTGCCGGCCCGCCTCGAGGAAATCGACCGCTCCTCGTGCGAAACCGTGTTCGCCAGGAGCGAATTCTACGAGCGGCTTGAGGCGGTTCTCAGCGAGGCCTTCCAGTACGGTCCGTATTTCCAGACGATACGCCTGTTCGAGCTGATTCCCGAAACCAGGGCTCTGATCGTCGACATCGAAATGGACGAGGAGCTCTGGGCGACGGGTCGCGACGAGGGCTACGTCGGGTGCCCGCCGCTCCTCGACGGGGGTCTGCAGATCTTCCTGTCGTACCTGCTGAACGCTTCCCACCTCTTCGCCATCCCCCAGCGGGCCGAACGGACGACCTTCCTGCGCCCGCCCACCGGTCCGCGGATCACCTGCCACGTGACCAGACCCGCCGACGACTGGATGGACGCGAACGAGCGCGGGCAGTACTCGGTCCAGCGCGGCGAAAGGGCCGCCGGGGCGATCAGCTTCTACGACAGCGACACAGGTCACCTGATCGCCCACATCGCGCTGTACACATACTTCACCTCGAATCCGCGCTGGAACGACCTGCCGAAGACCAAGCACGAAATCGTGTGGCAACCGAAGTTCGTTCCCGGAGGCAGGGCGCTTCAGGACCGGCTGCCCGAGGGCGAGATCGAGCCCGCCGCACTGATCGCGGCGCTCGAACGGGCGGCCGGGGACGCGGACGGGGACGAGGGATACGGTTGTCATGTGGCCGAGTTCTCCGGATCGCGGGCACCCGATCGGACCATTCTGGCCGGCTGTCTGGACCACCTGACGCGTGCGGGCGCCCGGTCCGAGTTCTGGCTCCTGAGCGACAGCGAGGAGACGGCCCAAGGCCAATACGACGCCTTCAACCAGCAGGACGCCGCGCTGCGCTTCCAGTGTCTCGACCCGGCGTCCGAGCCCGCGATGGACGAGGGTCTCCTTCGCCCGCGCAGCGTCGAAGTTGCGTTCCTGCACCGGTCGGACGACCTCCCCGGCCCCGACGGCTGGAGGTTCCTGCAGCGCCTGTGCGTGGCGGGAGGGCTGGCGCTGGTCCGCCACGACGACGGCGACAGCGTCGAGGACGGCGACGGCATCGAGCCCGGCGAGGGGTGGACGGTCGTCAGGGCCGGCCGGCGGACCACCCTGTTGCAGGCGCCGCACGTCGACGCCGGCGAAACCGGGGACGGCCCGCTTCCGGGGCCGCGCTGGGTGCTGGGAGAGCCGTCGAGCCGGGCGTCCGAATGGACGGCGCGGCTGGACGCCCCCGAAGCCGTACAGTCCATTCCTCACGAGGCCGTCCTCCGGGGACAATTCGACTCGCTCGAGGTCTGGTCGCAGGCGGCCGAGGTGCGCGCGATCGACTTCTTCTGCGGTGCCGACCCACATGATCCGACGGGCGAGATGGCGACCGAGCACTTCGTCGGGTTCGTGCAGGCGCTCGTCTCCGCCCGGCTGGCGAACGCGAATCATGTCTGTCGTCTCAGCGTGGTCACCCACCGCGGGGTCTTCGACGTCGAACACCCGCGCGGCAGCGCGCTGTGGGGTGCGGTGCGCAGCATGGCCATGGAGGTCGGCGACGAGGCGAAGCTCGATTTCCGCCTCGTGGATCTCGGCGACGCGGATGATCTGGAGACGCTCGCCCGGCTCGCGCGGTGCGACCTGCGCGAGCGCGAACTGGCCGTGCGGGAGAACCGCCTGTGGGCGCCGCGCATTTCCAGCATCAGGAAACGGTATTCCCATGTGTCCGCCGGCGACGACGCGGAATACCGGCTGACCCTGGACAACCCGGGCCAGATCGCCGGCCTGCAGATGAAGACGTACGAACTCCCTCCCGTCGGGCCCAGCGATGTGAAGATCGAAGTCGAGGCGGCGGCGCTCAACTTCCGCGACGTGATGGTCACGCTGGGGCTGCTGCCCGCCCTCGCCTACGAGCGTTCGGCGCTCGGCCGCCAGGTGGGGATGGAGGGGAGCGGAACGGTGCGGCAGGTCGGGTCGAAGGTGCGGCACTGCGCGGTCGGCGACCAGGTCGCGTTCATCGCGGGCGGCTGTATCGCCAACCACGCGGTCGTCCCCGAAACCCTCGTCTTCGCCAAGCCCGACCGGCTGAGCATGGAAGAGGCCGCGTCGACCCTGTCCGTCTACGTCACGGCCTTCTACTCCCTGATCCACTTGGCCCGCCTCCGGAAGGGCCAGCGCGTCCTGATACACTCCGCGATGGGCGGGGTCGGGCAGGCCGCGATCGCCCTCGCCCGGCACGCGGGCGCCGAGATCTTTACGACGGCCGGCAGCGCGGACAAGCGCGAACAACTCCTCGCGATGGGGGTGCGGGGCGCCTTCGATTCGCACAGCTACGACTGGTACGACGACCTGATGACCGCGACCAGCGGGGAGGGCGTGGACGTCGTGCTGAACTCCCTGGCCGGGCGGCACATCGAACTGTGTCTGCGGGCGCTCCGCCCGGGCGGTTGGCACTGCGAAATCGGCAAGATCGACATCTACGCCGACAATGACCTCGGGCTACGGATCTTCCGGAAGAATCTCCGCTTCGCGGCCATCGACGTAGACCGTCTGATGCTCGACGATCCCGGCTTGACGCGCGAGATCTCCGAAACGTGCATGGACCTGCTGGGCCGGGGTGCGCTGCCCCCGCTCCCGATCACGGTCTTCCCGTACCGGGACTACGCCAGGGCCCTGCGCCTGATGACGACGGGCAGGCACCAGGGCAAGCTGGTGCTCAAGGCGCCGCGGGAATCCGCCGACCCCCGGTTCCCGGTCGCGGACATCCAGCCGCTCTTCGATCCGGACGCAACCTATCTCGTGACCGGCGGGCTGGGCGGCTTCGGGCTCCGCCTGATTCCGTATCTGGTCGCGTCCGGCGCGCGGCACCTCACGTTGCTGGACCGCGATCCCCAGCGTCGCCGGGACGCCGAGTGGATCCGGCGCTCCAGCGCGCTCGTCTACATGGACATCGAAGCCGAGATCGACATCGTGTCCGGGGATGTGGCCGTGGAGGCCGACGTGCAACGGTGCGTCCGACAGCTCGAGCGGCCGCTCAAGGGCGTGTTCCACCTCGCCGGCGCATTGGACGACCGCCTGCTCGACGACATGTCGGCCGAGTCGCTGCGGCGGGTGTTCGCACCCAAGGCCTCCGGCGCGCTTCACCTTCACGAGGCCACCGCCGGCCACGAACTCGACCACTTCGTCCTCTTCTCGTCCACCGCCTCGATGCTGGGGAATCCGGGGCAGATCAACTACAGCGGAGCCAACGGCTTCCTGGACGGCCTGGCCGCGGCCCGCCACCGGCAGGGCCTGCCCTGCCTGGCCTACAACATGCCCGCCGTGGCCGACGCCGGAATGGCCGCCCGCAGTCTTCCGGTGCTGCGCATGATGCGCGCAGCAGGAATGCCGCCGGTCAGCTCCGACCTCGCCATCGCCAACCTGGACTACGCGTTGCGGGCGCTCTCCGATCGGCCCCACCTCGTCACCTCGCTCTTCGAGCGTCCGTCGTGGACCGTCGACTTCCCGGACTACATGCGGATCGGGCGCGTGATGCACAATCACGATGCCTTCGAGGCGGGCTCCGGTGGAGAACTCACCCTCGAGAACGTCGTAGAGCAGATCGCCGCCAAGGTCGCCGAACTCTGCGGCCACGAGGACGGCGAGGTGGACGAACCGTTGTCGAGCTTCGGGCTGACCTCCATCTCCGTCGCCGAACTCGGGACGTTCATCCAGGCCGAGTTCAACTACCGCGTCAGCGCACTCGAACTCATGACGACCGCCTCGTCCCTGTCGCTGGCGCAAGGCATCATTCACGGCCAGGAAGACATCGGCGAGGACGAGGCCGGGACGGCTGGGGATGGCCCCGCCGGCACCGCCGAAATCTCCCTGCCGCGGGCCCGCCGCACGCCGTCGGCCTTTGCGAACGCCCCGGAGGACCATTTCCCGACAGATCACTCAGATCGTGTCCCGGCGGAGGCGACCTGAGCCATGCCGAACGCCCTCCTCCTCTACCCCCGGCACCCTCCCACCTACTGGGGCAATAACTTCTCCCTGGACATCCTGGGCATCAGGGCCGCCTTCCCGCCGCTCGGCCTGCTCACCGTCGCGGCCATGTTCCCGTCCCGCTACAACCTCCGCGTGGTCGACCTCAACGTCACCTCGCTCGAGGACCGCGATCTGGAGTGGGCGGACCTGGCCTTCACGTCGACCATGATCGTCCAGCGCCCGTCCCTGGAGCAGGTCGTGGAGCGCTGCAACCGGGCCGGGCTGCCGGTCATCGCCGGCGGACCTCACCCCACCACCTTCCACCGCGAGATGGAGGGCATCGACCACTTCGTCCTCGACGAGGTCGAAGAAACCTTCTCCGCCTTCCTGCAAGACCTCGAGAACGGCACGGCGAAGCGCGTCTATCGAGCCCCGAGAAAGCCGGACGTAACGGTCACTCCGCTGCCGCGCTTCGACCTCATCGACATGAACGACTACTACTCCATGTGCCTGCAGTTCTCGCGAGGGTGCCCCTTCGACTGCGAGTTCTGCGACATCACCAAGCTGTACGGCCGCGTGTCGCGCACGAAGACGCCCGAGCAGATGGTGGCGGAGTTCGATCACCTCTACGAACTGGGATGGCGCGGCCCGCTCTTCCTGGTCGACGACAACTTCATCGGCAACAAGCGCGAGGTAACGCGTCTCCTCCCGGCGATCGCCGAGTGGCAGAGGGAGCGCGGGCACCCGTTTGCGCTGTCCACCGAGGCCAGCGTGAACCTCGTCCGCATGAACGACCTGATGGACGTCATGATCGAGGCCGGCTTCGACACCGTCTTCCTGGGGATCGAGACGCCCAATCCCAAGGCGCTCGAGAAGATGAAGAAGCCACAGAACATCAACATGCGGGACGACAACTACCTGTTTACCGCCGTGCGCAAGATCCAGCAGAAGGGCATGCAGGTTCAGGGCGGCTTCATCCTCGGCCTCGACGAGGATGACGAAACCGCGTTCGACGCCCAGATCGACTTCATTCAGGAGACGGGGATCCCGATCGCGCTCGTCGGCCTGCTCACCGCGCTCAAGGACACCAACCTGTGGGAGCGTCTGGAGCACGAAGGCCGACTGCTGGACAAGCCCATCGAGATCAACGCCACCTCCCTGAATTTCAGGCCGCAGATGGATCCCGCCACGCTGGTGGAGGGATATCTGCGGGTCATCGGGACGATCTACGACTCGACGCTGGAGAACTACTTCGAGCGCTGCCTGACCCTGCTGGAACACCTCAACCCCGTGCCGCACATCCACAAGCCGGTGAGCGAGCACGCGCTCTTTGCGGGGATCATGGGAGTCCGGCGACGCCTGACCAAAGACCAGCTTCCGGCGTTCTCACGGTATATCGCGAAGGTCTCCAAGGACCATCCCCGCATGATGCCCCTGGCGATCCGACTCGCCGCGAGCGGTCATCACTGCGAGAAGTTCACCCGCCAGCAGACAGTCATCCGCGAATTCAAGGAGTATCTGGACGCGGAGTTGGCGACGGTCCGCGATGCCGGCCCGGAGCCGACGCCGGCAACGGACGCGGGGGACGGACTCCGGCAGGTGGCGCTCGACCGGGCCGATGCCCGGCGGAGGGCCATCCCGGAGGAGTTCCGCTACGCCGGAGACGGCATCTCCGAAGCGCTCGCAGCCTTTGAACTCGCGCTGGACCCCGAGGCCCGTCCGGCCCGCCTAACCCGCGGAAACCTGCCGCTGGCGGGCGATACCCCCGAACAAGGAGAAGCGGCACGTGTCTGAATCGGGCGCTCTGCGCCGGGAGGTCCCGCCGCTCACGGGAGCACTGCCGTCGCAGTGCCGGCACGATGTCGATTCGCTGCGCCGATTCATCGACGAGGCGTCCAGCCGTTCCCGGGCGACCGCCCCGGCCGATCCCTCCGACTTCCGGGAGGTCCTGCTCACCGGAGCGACCGGCTTCCTCGGCCGTTTCCTGCTGCTGGACCTCCTGCGGCGGAACCCGAAGCTGACGGTGACCTGCATCGTGCGCGCGGATGATGCCGACCACGCCCTGGCGCGCATCCAGGCCGCCCTCGAAGAGGCGGAAATCCGGGATGACGAACTCGCGCCCCGCATCCGCGCGCTGGCCGGAGACATCCACCTTCCGCGTTTCGGCCTGGAGCCGCCCGATTTCGCGGATCTCTGTGAGCGGATGGACGCCGTCTACCACCTTGCCGCGAGCCTGAGCGTCGCGACTCCCTACGTCGCTCTGCGCGAGACCAACGTGCTCAGCATCCGCGCCGTGCTCGACCTGTGCCTGACCACGCGCCTGAAACACATCTTCTTCACGTCGACCATGGGGATTTTTCCCGAGTACTTCTGCGGCTTCGCGAACGAGTATTCCGGCAGCCGCATCACGCACCAGATGCAGCCGGACATCGCGAGCATGAAGCGCGCCTTTCCCCTCGGCCTGCTCGGGTATCCGTGGACCAAGGTCGTAGTCGAGCAGGCGCTGCTTCACGCGACCCGGGCCGGGGTGCCCGTGGCCCTGTTCCGCCTCCCGCACACCAACGTCGCCAGTACCGGTTTCGGCAATGCCGACGATGTCGCGGTGCGAACCGTGGCCTCGGTCGTGGATGTGGGACGGATGCCGGAGGGATTCACGTTGCAGTGGAGCCACGCTGCGGTCGATGTCGTTTCCGGCACCATGGCGGCCATCTCGCTGAATCCCGACCGGCGCTTCACGATCTATCAATACTCCGAAGACCCACCCCTCGGGTACGAGATGCAGCTCGCCGACCTGGGACTGTACTACAGGACCGTTCCCTACGAGGCGTTCAAACGGGCTTGTCTGGCCCGCGGCGAGCGGTCACCGCTCCACGGGTTCTGGCATCTGATCGATCACGGTGCGCCCTACTGGTTCAGCGGGGACGCGACCGCGCCGTCCCTTCGAGTCTGCAACCGCGCCTTGCGGGCCGACTGTCCGGACCCGATTCAGTGGCCGAGCGCGTACATCATACTCCAGAGTTCCCTCGACTGGTTGCAGGCCCATCGCGATCGATGGCCCTACCGCATACCCGAGAGCCGCCTGGACTACGACGGCCTCGAGAGCCGCGCCGAATCGCTCGCGCGGGAATACGATGTCCCCTTCGACGTGGCGTTCCCCGCCTGGAAGCTCGAGGGACTCAGGCGGTTCGTGCAGGCGCTGGCGGCCCCCGAGGCCCGGGTCCGGATCGAGAGACACGGCTACATCGCCTTCGATCTCACCCGCCGGTTGCGCAACAACGCGTCCCTGGAAGCCGAATACCGACGCCGACCGGAGATCGCGGCACAGGACGTGAGGCGGCCGGTCTTCATCGTCGGGATCAACCGGACCGGCACGACCCTCCTGCACCGCCTGATGTCCCGCGACCCGAGGTTCTGGACGCTGAGCGGCTACGAGTATGTCGAGCCGGTCCCGGCGGGCGGCGACGACGCCCCTCCGCCCGGCTCGGCCGAGGATCCGCGGCGGGCCTTTGCGGAAGAACTCCTGAACGCGTCGGGGATCGTCGACATGTTCAAGGGGGTGCATCACTTCGACGTGAACGAACCGGAGGAGGACCTCGGACTCCTCAGGATGGTTTTTGCGGCCTGGGGCGCGACCATCTGGTTCCACATCCCGGACTTCGCCCGCTGGCTTGCCGGCATGGACATGTCGGAGAGCTACGCCTTTCACCGCCGCGCGATGCAGAACTACACGCATCAGCGGCGGCAGCGGCGAAACGGCGGAGGGGGGCAGTGGGTGCTGAAGGCGCCCTTCCACCTCTTCGAACTGGAATCGCTGATCGCGGCGTACCCGGATGCCCTGTTCATTCAGACGCACCGCGAGCCCGCCGAGTTCATGGGATCCTGGTGCAGCCTCGCCGACCGGATCTGCAGTCTCTCCTGCCATCCCCGCCCGTCCGACGATCTCGGGGCGGAACAGCTCGAGTTCATGAGTCGCATGCTGGATCGCGCGGTGGAGTTTCGCACCGGCCATCCCGAACTCGAAGACCGGTGGATGGACCTCAGCTACTACGACCTCGTAAAGGACCCGATGGCCATGGTGGCCCGCATCTACGACCGGTTCGGCTGGCCGCTGGAGGAGGAGGCCGCGGTCGCCATGGAGGACTGGTTCGAGGTGCAGGCCGCACACCGGCAACGCGAAGAACGGCACACATACGATCTCGCCGCCTTCAACCTGACGCGCGAGAAGGTCGACGCGGCGTTTTCGCGCTATCGGGATTTCCTCTCGCGCGAAGGGCACCGATCGCCCCTCGTCCCGTGAGGATCCGGCTCGGTCATGAGGGTTTGGTTCGCGCGCTCGTGACGCGTCAGTCGCCGACCCAGACCGTCTTCACGTTCACGAACTCGCGGATCGCGTGGGGGCCGAGTTCCCGCCCGTAGCCCGAGCGCTTGACGCCGCCGAAGGGGACGCGGGGATCGGAGGCGGACATCCCGTTGATGAAGACGCCGCCGGCCTCCAGGTCGCGGACGGCCCGGGCCCGTTCCTCGGGGTCGTTCGTCCAGATGGCGGAGCAGAGGCCGAACTCCGTCGCGTTCGCCAGCTTGATGGCCTCGTCCATGTCGGCGACCGGGAAGATGCTGGCGACCGGACCGAAGATCTCGTCATCCGTGGCCGGGGACCCGTCCGGGATATCGGTGAGCACGGTCGGCTCGTAGAACCATCCGTGCCGGTCGGGCACGCGCCCGCCCGTGGCCACCCGGGCGCCGGCCGCCACGGTGGCCTCCACCTGCTCCGCGACCGCGTCCCTCAGGTCGCGGCGGGCCAGTGGTCCGATCTCGACGTCGGCCTCCTTCGGGTCGCCGACCTGAAGCGTCGCCACGCGTTCGACGAGCCGCTCGGTGAACTCGTCGACGATCGAACTCTGGACGAGCATCCTCTTGGCGGCGATGCACGACTGGCCGTTGTTCCACATGCGGGCATCGACGGCGGTCGCGACGGCCCGATCCATGTCCGCGCTCTCCATGACGATGAAGGGGTCGCTGCCGCCGAGTTCGAGCACGGTCGTCTTGATGCGGCGTCCCGCCTCGGCCGCGAGCGCGGAACCGGCGGCGACGGAGCCCGTGAGAGAGGCCGCCTGCACGGTCGGGTCGTCGAGTACGCGCGGGATGTCCTCGACCTCGACGAAGACGTTCTGGAGTACGCCCTCGGGGAATCCGGCACGCGAGAACAGTCCCTCGAGCGCGACCGCGCACTGCGGCACGTTGGGCGAGTGCTTGAGCAGGAAGACGTTCCCCGCCAGCACCGTCGGCACCGCGGAGCGCATGGCCTGCCAGAACGGGAAGTTCCACGGCATGATCCCGAGCACCGCACCCAGGGGATGGTACTCGACCCAGCAGTGCGTGCCGGTGGACTCGAAGCGCTCGGGCGCCAGGTGCTCGGCCCCGTGCTCCGCGTAATAGCGGCACACCCAGGCGCATTTTTCCGCCTCGGCGACCGCGCTCGCCAGCGGCTTGCCCATCTCGCGCGTCATCAGCAGGCCGTACGCCGCCTTGCCCCGCTCCACGAGTTCCGCGAGCGCGAGAAGACGTTCGGCCCTCTCGGCCACCGGCACCCGCCTCCACACCTCGAACGCGTCCCGCGCCCGCTCGAGCGCCGCGTCGATCCCGGCGGCATCGAGGGCGGGGAACGAGGCGAGCCGTTCCTCCGTGGTCGGGTCTATGCTCTCAAAGGGCATCTCGTCCTCTCTCACGAGACGTTACGATTAGCAAAATCGTCCGGTTTTGAAGCTTGGGCCGCAAGCCCCGGCTGGACCCCGACCCGGAGCCGTGCATGACCAGAGCCAAGACGGAAATCGCCGCGGACGACGAGAGCGCCGCCGCCACGGCGCGTTTCGAAGCGGATCTCGCGCGGGACCTTATGTCCGC
Source organism: Candidatus Palauibacter sp. (assembly GCF_965261555.1). Lineage (GTDB taxonomy): Bacteria > Gemmatimonadota > Gemmatimonadetes > Palauibacterales > Palauibacteraceae > Palauibacter. The sequence continues at coordinate 3,630,547 of NZ_OZ253465.1, read as the reverse complement.
TCGTGACGGGCGCGGGACGACGCAGCCGCCGACAACGCGGGCGGAAGGGTTCGGGCTGGATCAGGCCTATCGTGTCGGCGCGGTGCTCGACCGCCGGCTCCAGCGGCGCGGATACCATCCGATCGGCTGCAAGGTCGGGTTCACGAACCGGGCGATCTGGCCCCGATTCGGGCTGGATGAACCGATCCTGGCCCCGGTCTACGACCGTACCCTGCGGCTCGCCAGGCCGACGGCCGAAATCCCGATCGGGATGTTCCACGCTCCGATGATCGAAGTGGAGGTCGTGTTCGGATTCGCGCAGGAGGGGACGGACGAGGGACGTCCGGAATGGGTCGCGCTCGGGTTCGAAATCGTCGATTGCCACTACCCCGAGTGGCACCTCACGCCGGCGGACTCCGTCGCGGATTTCGGGCTTCATGGGGCGCTCGTCGTCGGCCGGCCGGTGAATGTCCGCCAACCCGGATTCGACGAACGGGTGGCCCGCCTCGACGACCTGGAGGTCCGCCTCTTCCGAAACGAGGCGCCGGTGGCCTGCGGACGCGGGAGCGATGTCCTCGGGCATCCGCTGGCGGCGCTGGAATTCGTGCCGCGGCTCCTCCCGCGCTTCGCCGGTCAGGAGGACCCGCCCTCCGGCGGTGTCGTGAGCACGGGGACGATGACCGCCCTCGAGCCGCTGTCCCCCGGTGAGCGGTGGCGTGTGGAAGCGGCGGGCGTGGACCTCCCCGGCATGGAAATCGTGCTCACCGGGTGAACGGGCTTGCCCGGTTCGGCGCCACGATGGAACATAGCAGCGCCATGTGACCGCCGGCCCACGCGCGAGCGCCGTCGCGACCGCACCGAACCTCCCACGGGGAGCACGCATGCCGGAGTCCTCAGAGACAGGGACCGAGACGGCCCGCTGGGCGAAGGTCATCGATCACACTCGGTGTATCGGCTGCCACGCCTGCACGACGGCCTGCAAGTCTGAGAACGAGGTCCCGCTCGGCGTCACCCGCACCTACGTGAAGTACGCCGACGTGGGGACCTTCCCCGCCACGCGACGCGCCTTCCAGGTCACGCGCTGCAACCAGTGCGACGACGCGCCGTGCACGACCGCGTGCCCCACCCAGGCCATGTTCCGCCGCCCCGACGGGATCGTGGACTTCGACAAGTCGATCTGCATCGGCTGCAAGGCGTGCATCGCCGCCTGCCCCTACGACGCGATCTTCATCAACCCGGACGACCATTCGGCGGAGAAGTGCAACTTCTGCGCCCACCGCATCGACATGGGGCTGGAGCCGGCCTGCGTCACGGTGTGTCCGACGGAGGCGATCATCGTCGGCGACCTCGACGACCCCGAATCGAAGGTCTCGCAGTACGTGGGGCGCGACCCGGTGAGCGTCCGGCGGCCGGAGAAGGAGACGCACCCGAAGCTCTTCTACAAGGGAGCGCACCAGGCGACGCTCGATCCGCTGGCCGCCGTCCGTCCCGGAGGCGGGCTGTACATGTGGAGCGAGCAGCCCGGGGGCTCGCACGAGATCGGCTCGGGGCAGCCGCACCCGATGGGGACGGACGGGCGGCACGGCCCGAACTCCTCGGTCGCCGCGATACTCTCCTACGACATCTCGCACACCGCGCCGTGGGACTGGCGCGTGAGCCTGTACACGCTCACCAAGGGGGTCTCCGCCGGCGTGTATCTCGCGGTGCTCCTCCTCTGCCTGCTGGGCGGGCTCGCGTGGCAGAGCGGAACCTGGCTCACTCTCACGCCGCTCCTCGGTCTCGCCGCGCTCGCGCTCACCGGCGGGCTCCTGATCTGGGACCTCGAGCACCCGAAGCGCTTCTTCCTCATCTTCACGAGACCCCACATGAAGAGTTGGCTCGTGCGCGGCGCCTTCGTGATCGCGGGTTACGGCGCGGCCCTGACCGCGCACCTCGGGGCGGCGCTGGCCGGCGGCGACGGCGCCGCGGAGACGACGCGCTGGATCGCGTGGGCGGGGGCGCCCCTGGCCGGCATGACCGCGGTCTACACGGCCTACCTCTTCGCGCAGGCGAGGGCGCGCGATCTGTGGCAGAATCCGCTCCTGCCGCCGCACTTTCTCGTACAGGCGGTGCTGGCCGGCGGCGCGGCCCTGATGCTCTTCCCGCCGCTCGGCGGCTCCGCCGCGCTGGGCCGGCTCGTGGGACTCACGGCCGCCGCGCACCTCCTGCTCGTGCTCGCCGAACTGACGCTCACGCACGCGACGGCCCACGCCGCCCTCGCCGCCCGGAACATGGTGCGCGGCCGCTACGCCCCATGGTTCTGGAGCGGCATCGTGCTCGTGACGCTGGCGGCCGCCCTCACCGTGAGCCCGGTCGGCGGCGCCTGGGTCGCTCCGCTGATCGGCATCGCCGCCCTCGCGGGGCTCCTCGCGCACGAGCATGCGTACGTGCAGGCCGGCCAGTCCGTGCCCCTCGCATGAGCGATCCGGGCGGCCCGGGCCGCAACGGCTCCGGCGCGGGCAGCAACGGCTCGGGCCCGGACGACGTTTCGCGACGGCTCCACGAACTCAGCGAGCGCGTGAGCGCGGCGCGCTCCGAGACGGAGAGTCGCGGCGAGACCTTCTATCCCGGCCCCAGCCGCGCCCAGCTCGCCGCCTTCCCCCCGCGGGAACGCTGGGACGACTGGGTCGAACTCGACTCGAAGGCGTGGCCGGAACGGCGCGAACGGCGCTACATGCTCGTGCCCACGACCTGCTTCAACTGCGAGTCCGCCTGCGGGCTCCTGGCCTACGTCGACCGCGACACCCTTCAGGTGCGGAAGTTCGAGGGGAACCCGGAGCATCCGGGCTCCCGCGGCAGGAACTGCGCCAAGGGCCCGGCCACGCTGAACCAGATCGTCGACCCCGACCGCGTCCTCTACCCGCTCAAGCGCGCCGGCGAGCGCGGGGAAGGGAAGTGGGTGCGCGTCTCTTGGGAGGAGGCGCTCAACGACATCTCGACGCGGATCCGCAAGGCCATCGACGAGGGCCGCCAGCGCGAGGTCATGTACCACGTGGGGCGTCCGGGCGAGGACGGGTTCACGGAGCGGCTGCTCGCGGCCTGGGGCGTCGACGGCCACAACTCGCACACGAACATCTGCTCCTCCAGCGCGCGCGCCGGTTACCAGTTCTGGCTCGGCATGGACCGCCCCAGCCCCGACCACGCCCGCGCGGACGTCATCCTTCTCGTGAGTTCGCACCTGGAGGCGGGGCACTACTTCAACCCCCACGCCCAGCGCATCCTGGACGGGGTCAAGAAGGGGGCGCGGCTCATCGTCTTCGATACGCGCCTGTCGAACACGGCGACGCACGCCGACCACTGGCTCCCCACGCAGCCCGGCTCCGAGGCCGCCGTCCTCCTCGCGATCGCGAACCACCTGATCGCGACGGGGGCCTGGGACCGCGACTTCGTCCGGCGCTGGTTCAACTGGGAGGAGTACCTCGCCGCCGAGAAGCCGGACCTGCCGCGCACCTTCGAATCGTTCGAGGCCGTCCTCCGCGAGCTGTACGAAGCGTGCACCTTCGAGTGGGCGGCGGAGGAGTCCGGCGTGGATGCGGAGCAGATCCGCGAGGTCGCCGAACTCGTCGCCCGGGCCGGTTCGCGCCTCTCCACGCACAACTGGCGGAGCGCCGCATCGGGCAACGAGGGCGGCTGGCAGGTGGCCCGGACCCTCTTTTTCCTCAACGCCCTCACGGGTTCCATCGCGACCCCCGGCGGCACCTATCCGAGCACGTGGAACAAGTTCATCCCGAAGCCGATCCGGATGCCCCGGCACCCCGAGCACTGGAACGAACTCACGTGGCCCGAGGAGTATCCGCTCGCGATGTACGAGGTCTCCTTCCTGCTCCCGCACCTCCTCAGGGAGGGACGCGGCAAGCTCGACGTCTATTTCACGCGCGTGTACAACCCGGTGTGGACGAACCCGGACGGGTTCGCGTGGATCGAGGCCCTGACGGATGAGGAGAAGGTCGGACTCCACGTCGCGCTCACGCCGACCTGGAACGAGTCCGCCTACTTCGCGGACTACGTCCTTCCGATGGGACACGGACCCGAGCGGCACGACCTCCACTCCTACGAGACCCACGACGGACAGTGGATCGGCTTCCGGCAGCCGGTCCTCCGCTCCGCGCGCGAGCGTCTCGGCGAGCGGGTGGCGGACACGCGCCACACGAACCCGGGCGAAGTGTGGGAGGAGAACGAGTTCTGGCTCGAACTTTCCTGGCGCATCGACCCGGACGGAAGCCGCGGCATCCGCGAGTTCGTGGAGTCGAAGGAGAATCCCGGGCAGCGCCTTACGGTGGACGAGTACTACGCCTGGATGTTCGAGCACTCCGTGCCCGGCCTGCCGGAGGCGGCCGCCGCGGAGGGGCTCTCGCCGCTGGACTACATGCGCCGCTACGGCGCCTTCGAGGTCGCGCGCGACATCGGCCCGCTTCACGAGCGGCCCGTTCCGGCCGAGGAGATCGAGGACGCGCGGGAAGACGAGTTCGGCCGCATCTACACGCGGGCCCCCGCCTCCGCCGCGGTGAACCTCGCGCCCATGGGCGCGCCCGACCCGGATCCGGAGGGGCGGCGCCCGGTCGGGGTTCGCGTGGAAAACACCATTCGCCGCGGATTCCCGACCCCGAGCGGCAAGCTGGAGTTCTACTCCCCCACGCTCGTCCGCTGGGGTTGGCCCGAGTACGCCGTTCCCGCCTACATCAGGAGCCACGTGCACCCGGCCGCGATGGAGCCGGACCAGATGTGTCTCATCTCCACCTTCCGGCTCCCGGTGCAGATCCACACGCGTTCGGCCAATTCCAAGTGGCTGGACGAGATCGCCCACACGAACCCGCTCTGGCTCCACCCGTCCGACGCGGCGCGCAAGGGGGTGAAGACGGGCGATCTCGTGCGGGTCGAGACCGAGATCGGCCATTTCGTCCTCAAGGCGTGGGTGACCGAGGGGATCAAGCCGGGCGTCGTCGCGTGCAGCCACCACATGGGGCGCTGGAAGCTGGCGGACGCCGGTGCATCGGGCCCGAACGGGGGCGAACCCGGAACGGCCGGGCGCGGCGAGCGGGAACGCGTCGCCGGTCAGCGGCAACTCATGGCGACGGTCTCCCTCAGCGGGAAAGACGGCGACTGGAAGCTGTCGCGCAGGCAGGGCGCGGCGCCGTACGAGACCGACGATCCGGACACGTCGCGGATCTGGTGGACGGACGTGGGCGTCCATCAGAACCTCACCTTCCCGGTGCACCCCGATCCCGTGTCCGGCATGCACTGCTGGCACCAGGCGGTGCGCGTGGTCAAGGCGTCGCGGCGCGACCGCCACGGGGATATTCACGTCGACACGGAGCGGTCGCACGAGGTGTACCGGCGCTGGCTCGACAAGACGCGCGGAGCCCGGCGGCATTCTCCCGACGGGACGCGCCGGCCGCACTGGCTCATCCGGCCCGTGCGTCCCGTGCGCACGGCCTACGACCTCCCGGAACCGCAGGGCTCGAAGTCGCCCGACCCGGACTTGGGGAATACGGATGGGGGGCAACTTGACAGCAAATCGAGGCCCCCATCTACTTCATAATGTGAAAGTGAACAGTGCCGCACGCGCTGTCAGCGCGGGACATTAGGCGATGGAGCTTTTTCGCGCCCTCGGCGCGCTTCTCGATGGTCCGTGCGGGGAGAATCGGCTCATCGGCCACCTCCTCGAGCTGGGCCCGGTGCCGGACGAGCCCACGCACAACGACCTCTTTCTCTTCCAGCTCTACCCGTACGCCTCCGCCTTTCTCGGTACCGACGGCCACATGGGCGGGGAGGCGCGCGACCGCGTCGCCGGGTTCTGGCGCGCGCTCGGAACGACGCCCCCCGATGATCCGGATCACCTTCGAGCGCTGCTCGGGGGCTACGCCTGGCTCGTGGAAGCACAGCAGAGCGGGAACGGAAAGACGGCGCAGGCCTGCCATGATGCGCGGCACGCCTTCCTCTGGGAGCACCTCCTCTCGTGGGTCCTCCCCTTCCTCACCAAGCTGCGGCAGATCGCGCCCCCGTTCTACCGGGAGTGGGCCGACACGCTCGAGGCCCTCCTCTTCGGCGAATCGGCTCGCCTGGGGCCGCCGACGCGACGCCCGCTCGCGCTGCGCGAGGCGAAACCGGTGCCCGACCCGCGCCGGACGGATGGGGACAGCTTCTTCAACGCCCTCCTGAGCCCGGTCCGCAGCGGACTCGTCCTCACGCGCGCCGACCTCGCGAGAGCCGCGCGCGACCTCGATCTCGGTCTCCGCGTAGGTGAGCGCGCCTACATTCTCCGGTGCATGATGTCGCAGGGCCCGCGCGCGACGCTGGACTGGCTCGCGTGCGAGGCGCGGGACTGGACGCGCCTCCACGACCGCGGGGGGACCACGGCGCCGGAGGTCGCGGACTTCTGGACGCAGCGCGCGACCGCGACGGGCCGCCTCCTCAGCGACCTCAGCGCCGATATCGACTCCGACACCACCGCGAACATCAGCGCCGACCTCAGCGCCGACCTCAGCGCCGACCTCAGCGCCGACGCTCATAATGGCTGACGCGGGCGGGAGCCCGCCTCTTCATCCGGGACGTTTCCGGGCCGTCTTCCTTCTCCTCCTCGTCCTCGGGATCAGCCTCCTCTTCCTGGAGATGATCCGGACGTTCCTCACTGCGCTCTTCCTGGGAGCGATCCTCAGCGGCCTCATGTACCCGGCCTACCGGACGCTGCGCCGCTGGTTCGGCGGAAGGGATGGGCTCGCCTCCTTCGCCGCGGTCGGACTGTTCGTCATCCTCCTCATCGGGCCGGTCACGGCGTTCCTCGGCATCGTCGCGAACCAGGCCGTGCAGGTCACACAGTCGGCGGGCCCCTGGATCGAAGACATGCAGGCCCAGCTGCGGCAGCCGGGCGGGGTCGACGAACTGCTCGACCGGATTCCCTGGCTGGACTCGCTGCGGCCGTACCAGGAGCAGCTCCTCCGGAAGCTGGGCGAAGTCGCGGGATCCGTCGGCGGTCTGGTGGTCGACTGGCTCGCCGGCGTCACGACGGCCACCGTGCGGGTCGTCTTCCTCCTGCTGCTGATGCTGTACGCCATGTTCTTCTTCCTGAAGGACGGCCGCGGCGTGCTGCACAAGGTCCTCTACTACCTCCCGCTCTCCGACGAGGACGAGCGCCGCATGCTCGACCGCTTCGTCTCCGTGACGCGGGCGATGGTGAAGGGGACGTTTCTCATCGGCATCGTGCAGGGCGCGCTGGCCGGGGTCGCCTTCTGGGTGGTCGGGATTCCGTCCGCCGCCTTCTGGGGCACGGTCATGGCCGTACTCTCGATCGTCCCCGGGATCGGATCCGCGCTCGTGTGGCTGCCCGCCGCGATCTACCTCATCGCCGCGGACCGGATCGGGGGCGGCGTCGGGCTGATCCTGTGGTGCGGCCTCGTCGTGGGGACGCTGGACAACCTCATGCGCCCCTGGCTCGTCGGGCGCGACACGCGGATGCCGGATCTGATGATCCTGCTCGGCACCCTCGGCGGGCTCATCGCCTTCGGCATGGCCGGGGTGCTCATCGGCCCCATCGTCGCGGCGCTCTTCATCACCGTGTGGGAACTCTACGGCGAATCCTTCCGGGACGTCCTGCCCGCCACCGCGTTCGGCGCGTCGCCGCCGGCGGAGACCGGCGCCGCGGAGCCGGAGCCGGACGTTGCGGTGGCGCCGGAACGGGAAGCCGCCGCGGCCGATGCCACTGCGCCGGAAGCCCCCCCGCCCGAGGCGTAGCCCGATCCGCCGAACGGCATGAGCGGGAACCCGCTCGACCGGCTGCGCGCGAGCGGCGCGGCGCTCTCCCGCGTCACGGAACGCTGGGTGCCCGACGCGTGGGTCATCCTCATGTCGCTCACCGTGGTCGCGCTCCTGCTCGCGGTCACCGGGGGCGGCGCCTCGATCCCGGAGGCGGGGCTGGCGTGGGGCGCCGGCGTGTGGACGCTGCTGGAGCTGGCGATGCAGTTCTCCATCGCCATGGTCGCGGCCCACGCGTGCGCCTCGTCGCCGCCCGTCTACCGGCTGCTCGACCGCCTCGCCGGCTGCCCGAACCCGGAGCGCCCCGTCCAGGCCGTCGCCCTCGCCGCCGGGTTCTCCATGGCGGTCGGCTACCTCAACTGGGCGTTCGGGCTCGTCGGTTCCGCGCTCTTCGTCCCGTTCATCCTCAAGCGCAACCCGCGGGCCGACGTGCGCCTCGTCATCGCCGCGGCATACATGGGCATCGGGACCGTGTGGCAGTCCGGCCTCTCCAGCTCCGCCCCGCTCATCATGGCCACGCCCGGCAACCCCCTGCTGGAGCCGGGGACCGGCGCGCCCGTCGTGGACCGCCTCTATCCCGTCACCGAGACGCTCTTTCATCCGTTCAACCTCGGGTACGCAGCCGCGATGCTGCTCGTCGGTCTCGTCGCCGCGATGGCGCTCCACCCGCACCGCGATGTCGTCACCCTGACCGAGGCGGAGGTCGACGAGATCCTCCCGGCGCCCCCGCCGCGCGCCGAGGCCGGGACGACGCCCGCCGAGCGGCTCGACCACTTCCGCGGCTGGTCGCTCCTCGCCGCCCTCCTGTTCGCGTATCCGCTCGCCCACTCGATCGTCACGCGGGGCTTCGGCGCGAGCTGGACGATCAACGCCTACAACACCGTGTTCCTCGTCCTCGCGATCGTCCTCCACGGCCGCCCGACGTCGTTCCTCCGCGCCTGCCGCGACGGCGTGGGCGCCGCGTGGGGGATCATCCTCCAGTTCCCGTTCTACGCCGGCATCTTCGGCCTCATCCAGAACACGAACCTCGGAGGCTGGCTCGGCGAGCAGTTCGCGGAGGTGGCCACGACCCGGCTCTATCCGCTCGTGGTCTACGTCTATTCGGGGATCATGAGCATGTTCATCCCTTCGGCGGGCTCCAAGTGGATGATCGAGGCTCCGTACGTGATCCCCGCCGGAGAGGCGCTCGATGTTTCCGTCATGACGGTGCTCCTCGCCTACACGTACGGAGATTCCGCCTTCAACCTCATCCACCCGTTCTGGGCGCTCCCCATCCTCGCCGTGACGCGGCGCCGCTTCGGGGAGATCCTCGGGTACGCCTTCCTTCTCTGGCTGGCGACGATCCTCCTGGGCGTCGCGACCATGCTCGTGATCCCGATCCGCTGGTGACGCTCGTGAAACCCGGGACCCCATGAAGACCCTGCTCATCTTCCGGCACGCGAAGTCGTCCTGGGACCAGCCCGGGCTCCGCGACCACGACCGGCCCCTCAATCCCCGCGGCCGCCGCGCCGCGCCGCGCATGGGCCGGTTCCTCGTGGAACGGGACCTCGTGCCCGACCGCATCGTGAGTTCGACGGCCGTCCGCGCGCGCACGACGGCGGAACTCGCGGCGGCGGAGTTCGATCGGGAGGTGGAGATCGAGACGACGAGCGACCTCTACGGCGCGTCCCCCGACGGCTACATCGAGGCCGCGGAGGCGATGGGGGGAGCGGCGGAGCGGCTGATGCTCGTCGGGCACAACCCGGGCATCACGTCTCTCGTCTGGCAGTTGACGGGCAAGGGCGAGTACATGCCGACCGCCGCGCTCGCCGCGGTGGAACTGGACATCGATGACTGGTCCGAACTGGGGTCGGTCCGCCGCGGCCGCCTCATCGGCTTCTGGCGCCCCAAGGCACTCCCGTAACGTCAGCGCCCGCCCGACGGGATCGTGACCGAGAGCGTGTAGACGAGGTCGTCGAGCGGGGAATCGTCGCCGCCCCCGGAGTTGGCGGCGATGTGAAAGACAACGGGCGCTTCCGTCTCGGGGGCGCGCCACTCGAAGGTCCACTCGATGGCGCCGTCGGTCGGTGCCGAGCCCGCGCGGGTGTGCTGGACGTACTCGGTGTCGCCGCCCTCCGGACGGAAGACCGTCACCCGGTCGTCGAGCGGCCGGATCTCACCGGCCCCGGCCCCGAGCCGATCCCCGCCTTCGAAGCGGAACGCCCCCTGGAAGCCGGCCGCGAGCATGTCGAAGCTCTCGAAACGGACCGTCACCGGGTGGCGCTGGCCGGGCCGGTAGCCGCCCTCGAGTCCGATCACTTCCAGCGTGCCCCCCGGTTCGTTGAGCGGGGCGCCGAAGTGACAGGTGGCGCAGGTCGGCTCCCCGAAGCCGCCCGTGTGGCCGGGCGGCGGTCCCTCGATGTGCGGTGGGGTGTGCGCAGCGGCGTGTGGCCGGGCCCCGGAGTCCCACGCAGCCGCCGCGACCATCGCGAAGAGGCCCGCGGCGCACAGCGCGGCCGCGGGCCCCGGGAGAGACATCAGCGCGAGCGCGGCGACACCACCGCCCGGCCGACCGTGTTCACGTCCGCCCCGAACCAGATCGAGTCCGTCGCCGGATCGTAGTACATGTGCCGGATCGTGCCGCCCCCGCTCGGCACGTCGAGCGTGCCCACGAACTCCTCCGTGTCCGTGTCGAAGCCGACGAACCGGTTCGGCTGGATCCCCGTTTCGACGAGCCACACGACATCGTACTTGTCGATCGCCACGCCGTAGGGCCGCGACTCCTCGCCCGCGGGCAGGTCGTATTCCCGCTGGAACCCGCCGCCCTCGACGACGAGACCGATCTTCCCGCGGCTGTAGTCGACGTACCAGACCCGGTCCTTCGAGTCGATGACCAGGCGGCGCGGCCGCGCGCCCTCGGGCAGGTCGTAGCCGATGAGTTCGAAAGAGGACGGCTCCACCATCCCGATGAGGTTCGTGTTGAAGTGCGCGATCCAGGGCCGGTTCTCCGAGTCCAGCTTGACCCCGTACGGACGGCTCGAACCCATGCCGCGGCGCGTCTCGACCTCGGGCGCCTCCACGAGCCGCACCTCCCGCGACTCCTTGTCGAGGAAGCCGACCAGGTTCCCGCCCTGCACCGAGAACCATATGTCCCCGTTGTCGTCCCAGATCAGCGTGTGCGGATCCCGCGCCCGCTCATCCGGCATCATGATCTTGTCGATCTCGCCCGTCTCCGGATCGATGATCCCGATGTGGTTCGCCCGGTTGCCGGCGTAGTAGACCATCCCGTCGTCGTCGACGATCAGGTTGTGGGGCCCCGTGCCGTCGTCCATGTCGTAGCGCCTGAACTCTCCGCTGGCCGGGTCCAGCACGGCGGCGTAGTGGGCGGCCTGTCCCACGAACCAGACGCGGCCGTCCGGTCCGACGAACGGGTCGCGCGGACGGCTGTCGGGGTAGGGGACCGTCCATTCCTCGATGGTGAGAACGTCGGTGGCCGCGGTATGGTCCTGCGCCGCCGCCTCCGCCGGGCCGATGAACGTCGCCGCCGCCGCGAACCCTGCCGCCGCGAGCGTCGCGATCCGAATTCGATGGATCATTTCCCTGCCTCCTCGATCGCTGTTGCCGCTTCGTGCCTCGCCGCCCGCACCTTGGGCGTCAGATAGATATTGGCGGTCAGGCGGCCCAACAGAAAGCCGGTGAAGGCGGCGGTCGCGCCGACCCAGCCCAGCCCCCAGCCGACCGCGACGAACACGAGGGCGACGGCCGTGATCTCCGCGGCGGTCCCGACGATGATCGGACCCGTCGTCCGGTGCCGGATCAGCGTGCCCCGCTGGAGCGAGAGGAGGACGCCGAGGAAGGGGACGGGGGTGAGGACCCGGGCGGCCGGAATCGCGAAGGAGGCGAGTTCGGGCGTCAGGCCGGACACGTGGACGAACCAGAGCTGCGAGAGCGGGGTGAACGCGAGGAGCGCGAGGATGCCGGAGAGCGTCGCGCCGAGGCCGAGCGCGAAGCGGCGAATCTCCTCGTAGCCCTCGTTTCCCCGGCCCAGTAGCGCGATGACCGCATCCTGGAAGCTGAGCCCCACGGAACGGAAGATGAACCCGAGCGAGTACACGACCGGGAACACGGCGAGCGACTCGACCGGCGACGCGGCGCGACCCATGAAGAAGGTGAGCATCGGTTGGATCGCGATCCCGATCAGCGACGTGAGCATCAGGGGAAGGTAGAAGCGTCCGATCTCGCCGAAACGCAGTTCGCCGCCTTCGGTCCCCGCGCCCGACGCCGGATCGGCGGTCGAGACGCCGACGCGGCCGATCTCCGCGATGTCGTGGGGGTCGGACGAGACCGTCACGGGGTCCGTCGCGTCCGCCCGCCGGCCGGCCGGAACGAGCAGGGCGCGAATGGCGTTCCGGGCCATCCACCGCGCGACCGCCGCTTCCATCACGACGCCGAACGAGAGCGCGGAGGCTCCGACCGCGGCGCCTGGAAGATCCGTGGCGAGGGCGAGGATGAGCGCGGCGACCGACATCGAGACGAGCCGCACGACGGTCCCGCCCGCCACGAGCCGCGTTCGCCCGGAGCGGATGAGCACGCCCTGCCAGAAGCGCCGATAGCCGATCGCCGCCGGCCATGGCAGGAAACACCACAGCGCCCCGTACGTCAGGCGCGCCAGCTCCTCCGGTAGCCCGAGCGCCCCCAGCATGAGCCCGCGGTGCACCGGCGGCACGAGCACGACGAGGAGCATCAGCGTGGAGAAGGCGTTCAGCCCGTGCGCGAACGTCCGCAGCCGCCGGTAGGAGACGGCGTCCTCCACGAGGGCCGTCGAGGCGCTCAGCAGCATGATGACCGGCGCCTCCATCAGCACGGCGAGCGCGATCGCGACGCCGTAGGCCGCCAGCCCCAGCGTGGGCTCCGGCAGCCGCGCGACGACCGCCGCCAGGTAAGGCCCCTCGAACGCCATCATCAACCATGTGGCGGCCAGCGGGGCCCAGAAGGCGAAGATCCTGCGGGCGGAAAGGTCGGTCGTCGCGCGGGTCGAGGGGGCGGGGGAAGCGGTCAGCGGAGGAGATCTTCCAGGCGCTCGAGCGACCATGTCCACCCGAGGCGGTGTCCCTCCGCGGCTTCGGCGGCGGGGAAGCCTTCATGCACGACGACGACCTCGGTCGACGCTCCGTCGGCCCGGAACTCGACCGTGACGAGCGTCTCGCCGACCGCGGACTCCGGCTCCTCCCAGTCCCACGTATACACGAGCCGGTTCGGGGCGTCGACTTCGCGGTACACTCCGAACGCGGTATGGAGCGTCCCCTCCTCCGCCTCGATGAGAAGGCGGTACGGTCCCCCGGGGACGAGATCGACCTTCGATTCGCGAATCGTCCCGCCCGGGGGGCAGGACCACTGCCGGATCCGATCCGGTTCGGTCCAGGCGTGGAACACCGCCTCCGGGGGCGCGGGAATCACCCTCCGGACGCGGCAGCGTCGATCTGCGGAATTGGTCATCCGGATTCTCCTCCGAATCTGGCGCAAAGGGAACCGACGGGATCAGGTTGTCCATTCCTAGATGGTTGACGACTCGTCGGGCAAGGATCTCTCTCGATCGCGAATCGCTCGTGATTCTCCGGAAGCTGCTCGTTCCAGCCGTCGTCTTCGGCCTGTGGGCGCCGGCCGAAGCGGCTGCCCAGGGTTCTCCCTCGAGCCGGGATCGGTTTGCCCTGTTTGCCGCCTGCCGTCCCGTTCCGGTGGAGGTCTTCGTCACCAACACCGGCGGACCGGCCGGCATCACGACACCCGCCGTGGAGGAGATGGCGACGAGCCGGCTGCGCGCGGCCGGGATCGACGCCCCGGCCGGCAGCGCGGGCGGATCCACGCTCCAGCTGTCCGTCTTTGTCAGCGCGCAGAGGCTCTCCCCAAGCGCCGTGGTGACGGTCTACGTCATCCGTTTGCGTCTCCTGAAGCTCGTCTACGACCAGCAGAGCGATCCTCGGCCGGGGGAGGCCGGGAGTCCGGCCGACGCCCCCGGCGCCGCGCCGGAATGGCTGAACTGGGCCCCGACGTGGGAAACGCCGCAACAGGGAATCGGCTTCTATCTGGGACGCGATGGGGATCCCGTCACGAGTCTGGTGGGCCGGATGCTGGACGAGTTCGTGCGTGAGTACGTGCGCGTCAACGAGGAGGCGTGCTAGCGGGCCGTGGCCCGCCAGTAGATTGCCGCCGGGCGTGGCCCGAACCTAGGTTGCTCGATTCCGCGGCGCGCTGACGCGGCTACGGGTGCACCCATTCCGAGAGGATCGCCGTTGCGCAAGCTCCGCGTAGGTATCGTGGACCTGGTCTCGAAGGGACCCACGAAGGCCCTGTACGCCAAGGTGATGCACGCGAACCTCGCGAGCATCATGCCGCAGGTTCTCGGCGCGTGGTGCGAGGAGGCCGGGCACGATGTGAGCCTCGTCTGCTACACCGGCCTCGAAGATCTCGTCGACGACCTCCCGCAGGATATCGACCTGCTCTTCGTGAGCGCCTTCTCGCAGGGCGCCCAGCTCTCCTACGCGATCAGCGAGATGTTCCGCCAGCGGGGCGCCGTCACCTGCATCGGCGGCCCGCACGCCCGCTGCTATCCCCAGGATGCGCAGAAGTACTTCGACTACGTGTTCGGCTTCACCGACAAGGCCGTGCTGAACGAGGTCCTGGACGAGTGCGTCCCGCACCGTCCGCTCGGCCGCCACGTGACCGCCGAGACGCAGCCGGTGTCCCTGCCCGGGGTGCGCGCGCGCTGGAAGTTCATCGAGCCGACGCTGCAGAAGGCGCCGCTGTTCAAGATCGTCCCGATGCTCGGCAGCCTCGGGTGCCCGTACACGTGCAGCTTCTGCATCGATTCGGTCATCCCCTACCAGCCCCTCGACTTCGACGAGATGCGGGACGACCTCCGGTTTCTCGCGAAGAAGATGAAGAGACCGATCGTCGGCTGGCACGACCCGAACTTCGGCGTCCGGTTCGACGACGTGCTGGGGGCCATCGAGGAGGCCGTCCCTGCCGGGACGATCGAGTTCATCGCGGAAAGCAGCCTCTCGCTGCTCGGGGAGCCGCGGCTCAAGCGACTCGCGAAGGCCGGGTTCCGCGCGATCCTGCCCGGCGTCGAGTCGTGGTACATGCTGGGCAACAAGTCGAAGTCCCGGAATCGTCACGGGATCGAGAAGGTCCGCCAGGTGTCGGACCATTCCAACCTCATCACGAGCTACATCCCCTATCTCCAGACGAATTTCGTCATGGGTCTCGATTGTGATGAGGGTCCCGAACCCTTCGAGCTCACGAAGCGATTCCTCGATGCCTCGCCCGCCGCCTTCCCCGGCTACTCCCTGCTCACGTCGTTCGGAGAAGCGGCCCCGCTCAACCTCGAATACCAGCAGGAAGGCCGGGTGCTCGGTTTCCCGTTCCACTTCCTCAACAACAATCACGCGATGAACCTCAAGCCGAAGAACTACGAGTGGATCGAGTTCTACGACCACGTCATCGACCTCACCCGGTACAGCTTTTCGAAGCGGGCGGTCTGGCGTCGCCTGAGGGCCAACCGCGGCGGCATCCCCAGGCTCCTCAACGCCGTGCGCGCGCTCTCGTCGGAGGGGAACGGGAGGATCGCGTACTACACGACCGTGCGCGACAAGCTCAGGACGGACCGGAAGTTCCGGGACTACTTCGAGGGAGAGACGCAGGAGTTGCCGCAGTTCTACGTCGACCGCATCAAGCACGATCTCGGGCCGCTCTGGGAGTTCCTCCCGGAAGGCGCGATCGAACACGACCCCTACGCCTACCTCAAGAGCACCGGAGGCAAGCCGGCGGTGCAGGCGCAGGCGGGGGCGGTCGTCCACTAACCGGGGGACGGTCCGGCGGCCGGGAACGATCCCGGGTCCGAGCCGCCTCGAAGCCGGCACTTCACGATGTCCCGAGCTTTCGTCAACGAAGACGCGACGCACGAACCCGAGCCGCGCTACGCCCTTCCACCGCGCGAGTCGCCGCGCTTCGACGCGGCCGCGGCGCGAGCCCTCCTGGAAGGCGCCCACGTCGGGAACACGCGGAGCGCGGAGACCGCGACCGGCTACGCGTGGGGCGACGCCGCGCTGGCTCCGCACATCGAGGACCTGATCCGCGAGGCGGAGGGACTCGGCGACGAACGCATGGCGCGCCTCGGGCGACGCTACCTGCGCGCGTCAGGGCGCTGAGGGGAGACGGAGAGGTCCGCCGCACTTAACCGACTGGGATGGGGGCGAAACCTGGATCGGATACCGAGGCTGATCGCCGGCATCACCGGAACCGCAGCCGCGCTCTTCTATCGCGTGGACCGGCACGGGCCTCCGCTCCCGCACGGCCCGTTGATCGTGGCTGCGAACCATCCCAACAGCCTTGTCGACGCGATGCTGGTCTTCCGCTGCAGCGACCGGATCACGCGGCCGCTGGGTCGCGCACCGCTCTTCGACCGGTTCCTTCTGGGGTCGGTGCTGCGCGCGATGGGCGGCATACCGGTCCACCGGAGGGAGGACGATCCCGAGGCGATGCACCGCAACGAGGAGATGTTCCGGTCTGCGGTCGAGGTGCTCCGCGGGGGCGGCGCCATCCAGATCTATCCCGAGGGCAAGAGCCACTCCGAGATGCGCCTGGCGGAGTTCCGCACGGGCACCGCGCGGATCGCGCTGCAGGCGGAGGAGGGCGCCGACTGGGGGCTCGGGCTGTCGATCGTTCCCGTGGGGATCACCTATGCCGCCAAGGAGTTGGCCAGAACCGAGGTCGCCGTGCGCTTCGGCAAGGCGTTCGGGTGCGCGGACCTGAAGGAGGCGTACCGGGAGGATCCCGTCGCCGCGGGGCGCCGGCTCACCGAGCGGATCGAGCGGGGGGTCCGCCGCGAGACGCTGAACTTCGGCCGCCCGCGCGACCGGATTCTCGTGGAGGTGGCGGAGCAGCTCTACGTGCGCGAATTGCGGTGGGTTCCGTGGCGGGCCCGGGAACCGCTGGGGACGCGCTTCCCTCGCCTGCAGCGCTTTGCGCGGGGACTGGAGTGGGTCCGCGGGGCGCACCCGGAGGAACACCGGCGGCTGGTGGAAAAGGTGGCGCGATATGCCCGGCTGAGCGACGAACTCCGTGCCGGGGAAGGGGACGTGCCTCCCCGCTACAGCTTCCTCCCGGTCACAAAATACGTCCTCGTGCGCGGGACGCTCCTGGCGCTGGGGCTTCCCTTCGCGGTGGCCGGATCCCTGCTCTGGGCACCCATCGTCCGGCTGCCCGGCTTCGTCGTCAGGCTCGTGAAACCCGAACTCGAGGTCACCGCGACGATCAAGCTGGGGACGCTCCTGGCCGGGACGTGTGCGGCCTGGATCCTGGGGCCCCTGCTGGGCTATCTCGTGGGGGGATGGACAGTCGCCGCGGGTGCGGCCGTGTTGCCTCCCCTGTGCGGTTTCGTGGCGATGCTGTGGATGGAGCTCGCCCGCGAGGTCCGCGAGGACACCGCCGTCTTCCTGCGTCTGCAGGGCCGCCCCGACCGGCGCGAGCAGTTCGCCAGGCTGCGCTCGGAACTCACCGAGACCCTCCGGCAACTGGAAAAGCGATGGATGGAGGAACGGCAGCCAAGCACCCGGAAGGAGTCGGACGAACCCGATACCTGACCGTGGCGGACGTCAGCTTACCTTGGCCGATGGTGTTGGTAGATGTTGTTGCTGATGCCAACACCATCCGCTATCCTGAAAACTGCTAAATGGACCCCATCGTTCCCGCGGGCACGATGGGAAAAATGGGAAAAAAGGGTCGGTCCTCGTGGGCCGGCCCTTTTTCTTCTGACGCTAGCCGATCTTCACGAGTCGAGACCTGCAGGGCACCTCGAGTTCGATGACCGCAACGATCACGAAAGACAACCTGCCCGAGATTCCGGAACTCCTCGCGCGGGTGGTTAGAGGGGCGTTCCTAAGCGTCGCGTTGACGGACGCGGGGGACGGGGTTCCTGAGGGCTTCCGATGATCACCACGCGAGACTGCGACATCGAGTTGCGGTCCTTCTCCGTCAAGTATCCTCTGTTCGAGCTTGAGCCGCTCAGCATGGAGCTGACGGCGGGCGAACGCGTGGCTCTCGTCGGTCCGAACGGAGCGGGAAAGACCACGATCCTGCGGGCGCTCTCAGGGTCTCTGCCGGAATACGAAGGTGAGGTGCGGTTCGGAGGCGTCGATGCGCGCACCCTCCTGCCCGGCTTGCGCAACCACGTTCGCGTAATGCCGGAACGACTCCTCGGCTTCGGCTGGATGACGGTGCGGCAGCACTTCGACCTGCTCACGCGATTCTACGACAACTGGGATCGCGAGTACGAAGCCCGGTTGGCGGACCGGTTGGAGATTCCGGACGGAGCGAATCTGGGGACGCTCTCGAGTGGTACGCGGGCCAAGGTCGCCTTCGTCTCGGCGGAGGCGTGCAGACCCCGCGTCCTGCTCCTCGACGAGCCGACGGCCGGCCTGGATCCCGTAATGCGCAGACGCCTCATGGATGTGGTCGTCGAAAGTCTGGACGAAGACCGGGAGAGAGTCCTCCTGTTCTCGACTCACATCCTCGAGGACGTCGAGTGGCTGGCCGAACGCGTGCTGGTCCTCGTCGGCGGAACCATGATCGCCGACCGTTCCGTGGAACACATGCGCGCCGACCACGCGACGCTGGCGAATGCCCTTTACGATCTTCTGGACGCCCGTTGAACCTGCGGCACGTCGGCGACCTTGCCCGCGTGGAGATTCAGCGCGCCAAGTCCCTGCTGGGGCGGCTATATGTCGCCGGCGTTGCAGGTGTTGCCCTGTTCTACGTCCTGGGACGGGCCACCGACGAGAACATCCTGGCGGTAGTGATGGGTGTGACTCTGGGAACCACCATCATGGTGCCCTTAGCCGTCATGCGAGACAAGCTCGACCGAACGTTGGAGTTCCTGTTGTCCCTCCCCGTGACGGTCGCCGATCTCGTCGCAGCCCGTTTCCTGGCGGCGGCGGTGAGCCTGTTGCCCGGGGTGATCGCCAGCGGAGCGACGTTCGCGTTGGTCACGCCGCCCACCGAGTTCGGCGTACTCGCGGCGGTAGCGCCTGTTCAGATGGCGTTGGGGTTCTGGGTGCTGCTCACGCTCGCGGCGTGGTGCCTGACGGCGGCTGCGGCCTGTGAACTGAGCAGATTGATCAGTTGGTCGATCGCCGGGATGGTCGTCCTCCTGGGTTGGGGCGTGCCGTGGGCGCTCGGTCTGCTGGAACGCGAAGGCTCGGCGGCCGCGCTTCGGTCTTTCCTGGAGCAGTCCTACGCCCCCGTGGCGATGGGAGCCATCGCCCTCGTCCTTGCCGCCGCGCTCGCCGTCGCGCCCTTCGCGATCGCGCACCGGGGCCTGACGCGCTATCCGTCCCGTCCCGAAACCCCTCTCTGACCCAAGGGCCGACCACGGGGCGGGTCCGCCTTGCGGAGGCGATACCTGAGGATCGTGCGGTATTCGTCGGGGTTCCCGGAGCCGGCCATCGTCGGGCCGACGACGTACTCCTCCTCGTGTCCGCCGAACGTCTCGTAGCCCTCGGTCTCCACGAACGCCTTCAGCCGCTCGATCGTGGGTTGCTCCTGGTCGTAGCGTCCGATGTGGAGGATCTCCGCGATGGTTCCGTATTCCCAGGTGGTGATTGAAGCAGTCACGCCGTCCGGCGGCGTGTGCTCCGGCAGCGACTCCACGGTTTCGGGGATGAGGAGCGCGTAGCGGCCGATCCAGTCGCTGCGCGGGATCTCATCAAGCCCCTCCTGCCAGCGGGCGCGCGCGACGGGGGGCGTGAATCCCGTCGCCGCCCCGATTGAGAAGTACAACTGGAACAGCAACCCGAACGCGGCAGCGCCGACCTCGTTGGGATCGCCCACGGCCCGCACTTCGAGCACGCGCTCGTCCGCCCGCTCCACGATGCGCGGCTCAGCCAGATGCTCGTAGTCGGCCGGATCCACTTCCTGCGCCGCGAGGGCCATTGTGCTCGCGACCGCCCACAGGGCACATGCAGTGAGAGCACCCGGGCCGGACGGGGTCATGCCAGCTCAAGGATCGGGATGCCCATGGCTTCGGCGGCGCCAACCATGCGGTGGTCGTAGCTTGCGAGTTCTGCGGCGACACCTTGGGCTCGCAGGAACTGGAGCGACGCCAGATGCAAGGCATCCAGCGTCCGAACGGGGACCGGAAACGCATCGAGGGCGCGTTCGAGCACGGGCGGTGCAAGCTCTACCAGCGAGATCTGAGAGATCAACTCATGCGCGGCATCCGAGTGCGTTGGTACCAACCCCCGGGCGTGGAGGCGCGTCCACACTTCGTATTCCAGCAGCCGGCTCGAGATCAGAGCATCGTTCCATAGCGAGTTGGACGGACGCCGATCCTCGACCAGGAGGTGGGCGAGAGTGACGGAAGTGTCGACGTAGATCACCGGTCGGCGCGGTCACCTTCGAGTTCGTCAAGCAACTCGGCAAGCGTGGCGACCGGCGGCCCGCGCCGAGGGGGCTTGGAACCCGGCGAGAGAGCGGGAGTGATCCAACCCTTTCGCACTGCATCGGCGAGCATCGCATCAGCCAGGACGGGGCTGCGTGATGCACGCGGCGGGCCGATCTCGGCGACAACCCGGTCGCGGTCCGTGACGAGTACGGTCTCGCCCGCTTCGGCGAGACGTACGTATTCGCTCAGCTTGCTGTTCAGCGTCTTGATGCCTACGGATCTCATGCTCCTGTAGGTAGCTACCGGTAGCTACCTGCGTCAAGTGGTGGCCTCCGATTCGAGGCGGATGGTCCACCAGACGGCGCCGATCGCGGCGGCGCTGGCGATGAGATGCAGCGCGAGGCCGATCTGCTCGGCGGACCCCAGGACGCCGGCGCGGTCGAGGAGCAGGTGCCAGTCGTGCGGATGGCTGGGGGTGAGGGGGAGGGCGAGGCGGTTCGCGTCGGCCATGTATTCCGCCGTGTACATGAGGCTCTCCGCCGACCACAGCGCGCTCACCGCCGCAGGGACGGACTCTCCCCGCCGCCACAGCTGGAAGGTGATGAAGAACGGGACGGCGAGCTGGAGCGCCGGACCGGCCAGCAGGGCGGGTGTCTCCCCGAAGACGGAGAAGACGACATGGCCCGCCTCGTGGATGAGGAGGTTGATCCCGTCCACCCAGTGATAGTGGTAGAAGAAGACGAGCCATGCCGCGTACACGCACATGACGACGAGCCCCACGCGCCGGGGCCCGACCGTCTTCCACAGCCACGAGAGGATCTTCACGCGGGCGCGCTCCGACCTCGGCGCTGGCTACCGGCGCGGGGCCACCCGCGCGCGCGCACCCGGGTCACCCGGGTGCCGAGGCGCACCCGGGCTCCGCACGTGGACCGCCGCACCTACCCGTTCGGCGGCCAGTCGGGGAGCGCGCGGCCCGTCGTCCACGGCACTCCCGCCGCTTCCAACCGCGTCTCGAGCGCGGGCAGGTCCGCCTCGATCAGCTGCTGCATGTCGGGATAGAGCGCGGTGAAGGCGTCGTTCGCGATCCGGTACTGCTCGCGGTGCGTCTGCGTCGGGCCGTGGAGGCCGTTCCAGTGGCCGCGCACGACCTGGTTCACGCGCGCCACGATCCCCGGCATCTCGGGCTCGGCGCGGGAGGCCCGCGTGCGCGAGCCGTTCAGCGTTTCCTGCAGGTGGAGGAGCCGCAGCTCGAGCGCGCGGGCCTCCTGCCGGAGGGCCGGATCGGCCGACGGCCAGCGGTCCAGGGCCTGCTTCATGGCCGTCACGCGGGCCATCGCGGCCGCCGCCACACGCTGCGTCCCGGAGACGGCGCGGAGCAGCTCCCCGGTCTGTCGCTGGAAGGCGAGCACAGCCGCCCGGTCCTGGGGCTGGATCGCCGAGCCCCCCATAGGCGCGATCTCGAACGGCACCGGCCCGGCCAGCTCGGTCACCTCGCCGTCCACGCGCTGCGAGAGCGACACCGTGTAGCTCCCCGGCAGCGCCATGGGCCCGTTGCCGCCCCCGCCTCCGAACCCGCCGAAGCCGCCCCCGCCACCGCCGCCCGTCACCGGGTTGTAGCCCGGGTACCGGTAGTTCCACGTTGCCCGGCGCATGCCGCGCGAGGTCGAGCCGTTCACCGTGTTCACGATGTTCCCGTCGTCGTCCCGGATCGTGAGGAACACCCGCGGCGCCTCCTCCCGGTCCTCGGCCTCGAGCTCCTCCCACGTCGGGTACGGCGTGTCCTCCCCCCGCCGCTGCGCCCGCCTCTCCTCGGCCCGCCGCGCCGCCTCCCGCGTCCGCAGCGTCTCGCCCACGTAGTAGGTGAACGTGACGCCGAAGTCCGGGTTGTCCGCCGTGTAGAAGTCCGCCCCGTTCGTCCCGCCCGGGCTCCAGCGCAGGTACATCTCCCCGTCCTTCACCTCGAAGATGTGCCCGTCCGAGGCGAGGATCTCGTCCGAGCGCGCTGCGAGTTCGCGCAGCGGCGTGTAGTCGTCCACCACGTAGAAGCTGCGTCCGAAGGTCGCCGCGACGAGATCACCCTCCCGCTTCTGGATCTCCAGTTCGCGCACCGGGATCGTCGGCAGCCCGCTCCCCAGTTCGAGCCACGACTCGCCCCCGTTCACCGACGTGAAGGCGGAAAACTCCGTCCCCACGAAGAGGAGGTCCGGCTCCACGTGGTCCTGCACGATCGTGAAGGCGGGACCGTTCTCCGGCAGATCCCCCGAGATCGAGGTCCACGTCATCCCCCGGTCCGTCGACTTGAGCACGTAGGGCCGGAAGTCGCCGCGCTTGAAGTTGTTGATGACGGCGAACACGGTGTTGGGATCGTGCAGCGACGCCTCCACGTCGTGGACGAAGCTCGTGTCCGGTACCCCCGGGAAGCTCTCCACCGCGCGCCAGTTCTCGCCCCCGTCCTCCGTCACCTGCACGAGTCCGTCGTCGGTGCCCGCGTAGATGAGCCCCTCCACGAACGGAGACTCCGAGACCGCCACGATGTGCCCGAACACCGACGTCGAGCGGTTCTTGCCGACCGCGTCCACGCTCCACACCCGTCCCATCACCTCGAGCTGGTTGCGGTCGAGGTTCCGCGTGAGGTCGCCCGAAATCGGCCGCCACGTCGACGCCTGGTCGTCGGACTGGAAGAGGATCTGCGCCCCGTAGTAGAGACGGTGGTTGTCGTGCGGCGACATGTGGAGCGCCGCGTCCCAGTACCAGCGGAGCGGGGGACCGTCCGCGTCCTCCTGCGGCTGGATGTCGAGCCGCTCCTTCGACACGCGGTCGAAGCGCGACAGCACACCGTTCTGGAGCTGCGAGTAGATGATGTCCGGGTTCTCGGGGTCGATGACGGGGTCGAAGCCGTCGCCCCCCAGCGTCACGTACCAGTCCGAGTTCCGGATCCCCGCGTTGTCGGTCGTCTGCGAGGGCCCGCCGAGCGTGTTGTTGTCCTGCGTCCCCCCGTACACGTAGTAGAACGGCTCGTCGTTCGAGGTCGCGACCTTGTAGAACTGCGTGAGCGGCAGGTTGCGGAAGAAGTGCCAGTTCTCCCCGAAGTCCCACGTCTCGTACAGCCCCCCGTCGTTGCCGAGGATGATGTGCTCCGGGTCGTCCGGATCGAACACGATCGCGTGATGGTCCACGTGGACGCCCTGCGTGGGGAGCCGCCCCCATGTCTCCCCGCCGTCCTCCGACATCTGCACGAAGGTGTCGAGCGAGTAGATGCGGTCGAAGCGGTGCGGGTCCGCGTACAGTTCGTGGTAGTACATGGGCGCGCCCGACTGGTAGCGCGAGGTCCGCGACCAGTTCTCCCCCATGTTCTCCGAGCGGAAGGTGCCGCCGGCGTCGCCGCTCGCCTCCACGATCGCGTACAGGACATCCGGGTTCTGCGGCGAGATCGCGAACCCGATGCGCCCCTTGTCCCCCGAGGGGAGGCCGCGGTTGATCTCGCGCCACGTGTTCCCGCCGTCCGTCGACTTGTGGATCCCGGAGCCCGGCCCGCCGTCGATCATCGTCCATTGGTGGCGCCGCCGCTGCCACGAGGTGGCGTACATCACGTCCGGGTTCCTCGGGTCGAAGTAGACCTCGTTCACCCCCGTGTGCTCGTCGATCTCGAGCACCCGCTCCCACGTCTCGCCCGCGTCCGTGGTGCGGTACAGCCCGCGCTCGCCGCCCTCGTTCCACAGCGGGCCCTGCGCCGCGACGAAGACGACGTCGGAATCATCCGGGTGAACCTGGATCTTCCCGATGTGCTCGGAGGTCTCGAGCCCCATGTTCCGGAACGAGCGTCCCCCGTCGATCGACTTGTAGACGCCGTCGCCGTACCCGACCGAGCGCTGCCCGTTGTTCTCCCCCGTCCCCACCCAGAGCGTGAGATGGTCGCCGGGGTCGAGCGCGATCGCCCCGATGGAGTACGACCCGTAGTCGTCGAAGATCGGCGTCCACGTCGTCCCCGCGTTCGTCGTCTTCCACACGTTCCCGGAGGAGGCCGCGACGTACCACACGCTCCGGTCCGTGGGATCGACCGCGATGTCCGCGATCCGCCCGGAGGCGATGGCGGGGCCGATGCTGCGCCACCCGATGCCGGAGATGAACCCGGAGTTGAGTTCGGGTGGGGCGTCCGCGTCGTCATCCTCCTGGGCGGCGAGCGTTCCGGGGCCTGCCAGCCAGGCGGGGGCGCCAAGGGCGGCGAGCGTCGCCATCCCCGCGAGGAGGAGGGCGGGGAAGCGGGAGATGACGCCCCGACGGGCGCGCGGGTTCGCGTGGAAGCTCTCGAAATCGATCATGATCGCACCTTGTGCCGGTGGCGGGTGGCTATTGGGCAGTGTCGCCTATGGAATTCGTGGCCTGGGAAGGTCGGCCCGGGGACGGCAGAGGGGCAACCCGTGCGGAGGTCAGGCGGAGTCGGTTCCGGTGCCGGGAAGGGGAACGCCGAACACTCGCCCTTCGATGCGGGCGACCCGGTCGGACATGGCTACCCGTGTTTCGATCAGTTCGTCACGGACGGCGTCGATGCGGCCGCCGAGACGCTTCTCCACGCCGCGGAGTTCGGCGCGCACGTCCGCGATCTGCTTCTCGAGCCCGGTCCGTCCTTCCACACCCTCCTTGCGCACACTCGCGATGTCGCCCTTGAGTTCCGTGCGCAGGGTACCGAGTTCGGCCTTGATTTCAGAGCGCAACTTGCCGATGTCGCCCTTCAACTCCGTGCGGTGGTTGCGCAGGACGCGGGCAACCGCGAGGACGCCGCCAATGAGCGCTGCGAAGAGGACGATGTCGGTGATCAAATCCGTTTCCATGGCGTGACACAGACTCCCGTGAAGGTTCGCGCACGAGTGGGGGCCAAGGCCCGGCTCCTCGATCCACGCAGAACCTCCGGTCACCGATCAACGTGCCATCATCCCGGGAGCGCATCAACCAAGACGGACGCCGTCCACGCGGCCCTCCAGGCGCTGTTCGCCTTCACCGAGTTCCGCGCGCACCATCCGGCCGGACACGGCGGGGTCTATTCCACGGCGACGGGGTGGGGAAGGGCGAGGTTCAGGAGATAGCCCTTGGCGTTGTAGAGGGCCTCCGCCGGCTGTCGGAGGCCCGTCTCGTCGGTGGCGCGGGTGCGGAGGACATGGTTTCCAGGCGTTGCGGTCCACTCGAACTCGAAGCGGCTCCAGGCGTGGGGGAGACGCGGACCGATGAGACGGGCGTCGCGCCACGGACCGGCGGCGGCGGTCGTGCCGGCGCTCCACTCGACGCGGGCGACCGGGCCGTGCGGGGAGTAGGCGAAGCCGCGCAGGCGGTGGGCACCGGGGGAGAGGCGCGCCGGGAGGGGGAGGGCCAGGGCGCTCTTCACCGCTCCCTCGTCGATGGGGGCTCCGGAGGCGGGGGCGTAGTCCGCGGGAGGCCAGTGCTCGCCGATGAGGACATAGGACGTCGTGTTCGCGGCCACCCACACCTTCCCGGTCGCGATCTCGATGCGGCCCAGCCACTTCACACTCGCGGCGCCGATCCAGCCCGGGAGCAGCGCCCGCACCGGGAAACCGTGGTCGGGATGGAGGGGGACTCCGTTCATGGAGAGGGCGAGGAGGGTGTCGTCGTCCATCGCCTTGGCGAGAGGCATGGGGCGCTGCCAGGCGGAGTCGTCGAGGCCGTGGAGGTTCACGTCGACGGCGCCGGCGCGGAGACCGGCGAGGGCGAGGACGTCGCGGAGGCGCGGGCCGCTCCACTCCGCGCAGCCGATGGCCCCGGTGCCCCATTGGGAGCCGGCCGCGACCTGCCCGAGGACGGACTCGAAGAAGCGGCGCCAGTTGCCCGCGCACTCCAGGTAGGCGACGACCGTGTGGCTGGGGAGCGCGCGCAGATCGGCGAGCGTGAGTTCCACCTCGCGCTGCGCACCGGGGCCGCCCACGGAGAGGCGGTAGGCGTCCGCGTCGATGATGGGAGTGGGGCTGTGGTTGCGGACGAAGAAGCGGTCGACGGGCGTGAGGAGCCCGTCCATATCCTCCAGCCGCGCCTCGAGGTTGGATCCGTGCACGATGAAGTTGGACGGATCCTTGACGAAGGCGGAGGGCTCCGGGACGTCCGGCTCCAGGCTGCCGAACGACTCCCCGCACGAGGCGAGGACGAGTCCCCCGGCTGCCGCGGCGAGCGCCTCGCGCCGCGTCATGCCGGCGCGGGGCGTTCCCGCAGAACGCGATACAGGTCGAGTCATTCCTCGGCCTCGCCCTACGCGTGAATCCGGAAGACGTGCTCGCGGTGATATTCGAGGAAGGTCGGATGCGGACGGAGCGCGGGCGATTCCGGCACCTTCAAGCGCCGGTCCTCGCTGATGATGCGGAAGAAGTGGCCGGGGATCGCCCCCTCCCGGAGCAGCAGCGTGTAGTCGTCAGTGACCGAAATGAGGCCGCGGTCGAACATCCAGTGCGCGGTCCCGGACAACGCCAAGCCGTTGCGCATGCTGTCCGGCCCGCTCTCCGCGACGGGTTTGATGTGGGCCGCTTGAACCTCCGGTCTTCCACCGCCGTTGATGATCCGGAGCCCGGTCACCGCGCAGGTGTTGTCGTAGGCCGCTCTGACCGCGGTCGAGAACGCCCGGTCACGGAACGGCCGGCGCGAGATCTGTTCCACGATGCGGCGCTCCGTCTCCACCGGATCGCGCTCCATGATCCGCCACCCGGCCTGGGCCAGGTCACTGAATCCCGCTTGGAGGATCAGGTGGTATTCCGCATCGCGGATCGACCGGATGGCGCGCCCGAATCGGCCCTTGTTCGTGGTGCCGTCCGCCTTCTGCAGGTTCCGCTCGTAGTAGAAACTCCCTTCGCGGAAGGGGACCGGCGTGTCGAACTCCAGGTAGTCCCTGACATACCCGTAGTAGTGATCGGCCCGCGCGGGATCGGGTTGGATGTCCACGAGGCGGGCGGTGGCGAAGTAGGACTGGCGCCCTCCGGAACTCGACAAGTGCGCGGTCGAGCGCCGGGGTTCGTAGTACACGATCCAATCGCCCAACGCGCCGCGCGCGGCGTTGAGATACGTGCGCGGGAAGTGGTACCGCTGCTCCGGAAGATCGTCGTAGGCGGGATCCACCTTCGTCGTGAAGACGGCCTTTGCCACCGCGCCTACCGGCCCAACTCGGTCATCCCCGGACGCCGCGGCGGGGTGCCCAGCGGAAGCGTGTCGATCTCGCCGTCCATGTACTCGACGCGCGTCGCGAGGCTGAGATCCTCCCACTCGATCCAGCGCCGCCGGCGAAAGGGCGGGGGCCAGCCGATGGCCTCCTCGTGCAGGAACATGTAGCGCCCGTCGCCGTCCCGCCGGTACAGCGCCAGCGTGTCCGGAAGACCGGAGCACTCCCGGAATCCGCGCCAGAACTCTCCGGGCGCGTAGGATGTGACCTCGTCATCGTCGATCCACGCATACCGGACCTGGAATCGTCCGGCGTCGCCCGCGTCGAGACGCCCGTCTCCCGACTCGGCAGCCACATAGCCGAGGGTTACGCCGTTGCAGGAAATCCGAATCCGTTCGGGGACCAGCCCGGAGACCGGCCACTCCTGCGGCGGCAGAACCTCGTCTCCGCACACGAGCACGATCTGGTACCGGCTCTGGTCGTGTCCCTCGACATTCGCCATTCCGCCTCCCGTCCTCCACTCAAGCTCGTCGTTTCGGGGTCCATGATCCGGGGAGGACCCGAACTGCCCGTCCGTTCGCCGTCGGAAGATGAGACAGCAGCGACAGCCTCATCAACCCCGGCACCGGCTCAGAGGGACGGGCCCCTGAAGACCTCATTGGAGTGCCAAACGACGAAGAGGGTCGCGGGTGCCCGGGACGCAGTGCGGGGAGGTCGGATCCGGCGGCCGGAGAACTCGATGAGCGACCCGGCCGTCTCGCCCCGTGACTCCCGCACTTCGTGCGAAATGAGCACGTTGAGGCCCGTCCCCTTGCGCTCCTCCAAGCCGAGCGCGCCGCGGTCGAGGGCCTCGTGGTGTAGAGGGCAGAGGGCGAGGCCGTTCGCCACTTCATCGGGACCGGCGTGCGAATGCCACTGTATGTGCGCGGCTTCCACGCCGAACGGTTGCTCGCCGAAACGGATGTCGAGGTCGCACACCGCGCAGCGTTCCATGTACTCGTCCAGCACTCTCCGGCGGAAAAAGGGGTCGCGACGCCGTCGGCGTGCCAAATACGAATAGAAGCTCAGCTGGCCGACCTCCCTCTCCCGCAAGGTTGGAGCTGCGGATTCATTTTCGGACTCCCGCGCTTCTTGCACTCCCCGGAGGTCGGCCGCCTCGCGGATCTCCCGGTGCAGGGATTCGGGAAAATGCCCGTGCAGGATCTCTTCCACCGCTTGCCACGCGAGATCGGGGTTGGCGCGAAGGAGGTCGTGCATCTTCTCAGGGAACCCCCCTTCAACGCCCATGTCTCGTAGTTGCGAGACATATAGGTCTCCGCTCGCGTTCTTCGAAAGCTCCGCATACCGAGGAATTTCCCAGAGTCCATCGGAGAGCAACCAGCGGAATGGATAGTGCGGACGAACGGAGCTCCGGGGTGACCCAAAGCGTCGCATCAGGTCCCCCACCCGCCGGTCCACTTCCTCGTACGGTACAAGGCGGTCGCGGTCGCGAAGCACGCGCCCCAAGGCGAAAAGGAGCAGGAGCGGCTTGTGTGGCGCGCGTATGCCGCGGCGCTGATGGGTATTGAGCCGCGCGAGTCGATTAAGGAAATCGCCAGGCGTCATTGGTTCTGCGGATGAACTCATGTCCCACACGATCACGTTCTCAACCCATTTCAGGCAAGGGAGCGCCGTGCAATCCAATTCTGTATTGAAATCTGATCGGTCATCGATCATATTTCAATGATGGAGACCATCCGAGAACACGATTTGAGTCGTGTCCGCCTGTTGCTGGGAGAGTTCCCCGTCGTCGCCCTGCTGGGGGCGCGGCAGGTGGGGAAGACCACGCTCGCCCGTCAGCTCGCTGCGGCGTACTCCGAGCCGGTGGCCTGGTTCGACCTCGAGGATCCCGCCGATCTCGCGCGGTTGGACGATCCGGGGCTGGAACTGCGGCCGCTCAACGGTCTCGTGGTCCTGGACGAGATCCACCGCCTGCCCGACATCTTCCAGCTCCTGCGCGTCCTTGCGGATCGCCCCGGCCCTCCGGCCCGCTTCCTCGTGCTGGGGAGCGCTTCGCCCGAACTGTTGCGGCAAACCTCGGAGTCGCTCGCAGGACGCGTCGCGTTCCACGAACTCGACGGCTTCGGCCTCGACGAAGTGGACAACCTGGAACGGCTCTGGCTGCGCGGTGGGTTTCCGCGCTCGTACCTCGCTCGATCGGAGCCCGCGAGTCGCCGCTGGCGCGACGGGTTCATCCGCACGCTTCTGGCGCGGGACCTCCCGGAACTCGGGAGCACCATCCCGTCGGCGACGCTCCGCCGGTTCTGGGCAATGCTCGCGCACTGGCACGGACAGATCTGGAATGGGGCAGAGTTCGCACGCGCCTTCGGCGTCTCCCACGCGACCGTGCGGCGGTATCTGGATCTCCTGACCTCCGTCTTCGTGGTGCGGCAGCTTCAGCCCTGGTTCGAGGACATCAGCAAGCGCCAGGTGCGATCCCCGAAGGTCTACATCGGCGACTCCGGCGTCCTGCACGCGCTGCTCGACCTCACGACCCGGGAGGACATCGTCTCACACCCCAAGGTGGGGGCGTCCTGGGAAGGGTTCGTCATCCAACAGATCGTCCATTTGCTGCGGGCCGTCCCCGAGCAGTGCTTCCACTGGTCTACCCACACGGGAGCGGAACTCGACCTTCTCGTGATGGACGGAGCGAGGCGCTACGGGTTCGAGGTAAAGCGCTCGGAGGCGCCCAGGCTCACGCGGTCGATGCGCTCGGCTCTGGAGACGCTGAACCTGGACCGGCTTGACGTGGTTCACGCCGGCACGGAACGGTACCGGCTCGCCGATGGTGTTCGCGCGCTTCCCGCCGCCGAACTCGCGGATACGCTGGGTCCCCTGCCCGGCAGTTGAAGAGAAGGGCGCTCGATGCTGCAACAGTTTGACGAACGAAACCGTGATCTCCTCGTCAACGTGAACGGGACGCTGGTCCACCGCGACGAGGCCGGCGTCAGCCCCTTCGACTCGGTGGTGCAGGGGGGCGACGCCGTCTGGGAAGGGCTGCGGCTGTACGACGGCCGGATCTTCAAGCTGCGAGAGCACCTCGCGCGGCTCCGGTCCTCCGCCCTGGCGCTCGCCTTCGCCGAGATTCCGTCGGACGAAGCGATCATCCAGGAGATCCGCCGGACGCTCGCCGCGAACGGCATGCGGGACGGGGTGCATATCCGGCTCACGCTGACGCGGGGCGTGAAGGTCACAAGCGGCATGGATCCGCGCCTCAACCAGTCGGGACCCACGCTGATCGTGCTCGCCGAGCACAAGGCGCCGGTCTACGACCGGTCCGGCCTGCGGCTGATCACGAGTTCGCTGCGCCGCTTCGGGCCGGACACGCTGGATCCGAAGATCCATCACGCGAACCTCCTGCAGTCGATCTTGGCAAAAATCGAGGCGAACGCGGCCGGCGCCGACGACGCGCTGATGCTCGACCCGCGCGGATTCATCGCCGAGACGAACGCAACGAACCTCTTCTTCGTCTCGGGCGGTGTCGTGATGACGAGCCGGACCGTCGCCTGTCCCGAGGGGATCACGCGCGCAACGGTGCTCGAACTCTGTGCGGAGCACGACATTCCGAGCCGGGTGAAGGATCTCTCCCTCACCGAGGCCTACCGCGCGGACGAGGCGTTCTGCACCGGCACGATGGGAGAACTCGCGAGCGTGACCGACATCGACGGACGGGTCATCGGAGACGGATCTCCCGGGCCGCTCACGAAACGCCTCTCCGACCTGTACCGGGATCTGACCGCGCGCGAAGGGGCCGTCGTCTCGCCATCCGTGTGACGGGCGCATATCATCCCCCCGGGAAAGGGGGGTCCATGACCACACCCGAGTGGCGGGTCCCGGAGCCGCTCGACACGGTCGAGGTCGAGGCGGCCGGCGGCGCCCGCATAATTCTCAGGCGGCACGGCGACGTGAAGGGTCCGCGGCTCGTCCTCAGTCACGACAACGGGCTCGCCATCGACCTTTACTACCCCTTCTGGTCGCGCCTCACGTCGCGCTTCGAGCTGATCGTCTACGACCTCCGCAGCCATGGCCGGAACCCGACGGCCGACCTCGCCGACCACAGCGTCGCGACCTTCACGGCCGACGACGCGCGGATCCGGGCCGGGATCGAACGGCACTTCGGCGCGAAGCCCGCGGTCGGCGTGTTCCATTCGCTGTCGGCGATGGTCGCCCTCAACCAGGATCCGCCGGGGCGCGGGTACGCCGGGCTCGTCCTCTTCGATCCGCCCATGTATCTGGCCGACGGCGACCACTACGGCATCGACACGCTTTGGCGGCGGCTGGGCATGCTCGCGCGGCATCGCCAGCCCCGGTTCGCCACGCGGGAGGAGTTCGCCGAGGAGTTCCGGCGTTCGTGGGTGTTCGAGTTCACCCGGCCCGGGGTGGAGCACCTCGCGGCCGAGACGCTGCTCCGGCCCGCGTCCGACGGGGACGGGTACGAACTCCGCTGTCCGCGCGAGTTCGAGGCGCAGGTGTTCGACTACGGCTTCGCGTACGTCTTCGAGCCCGACACGACGGACTTTGCCTGTCCCGTGAAGGTGATCGGCGGCGATCCGGGCGTCGAATTCTCCTCGCTGCCCAGCGTCGACCTGGAGGGACTCATCGGGTGGGACTACGACTTCATCCCCCACACGACGCACTTCCTGCAGCTGGAACACCCCGAGGAGTGCGTCTCGACGATGGTCGCGTTCCTCGAACAGGCGGGCCTCGCGTAGAAGCCCCGACGCCGCCGCACAGCGCGATACGTTCCCTCTGGAGCGGCGCGCCATGATGGCCCCGGTCATCGTCTGGTTCCGGCGCGATCTGCGCATCCACGACAACGCCGCCCTCGCCGCGGCCGCCGGGTCGGGGCGGCCTGTCGTTCCCCTGTTCGTGCTGGACGAGGAGAGCTCCGGCATTCGGCCCTTGGGCGGTGCGTCCCGATGGTGGTTGCACGAGAGCCTGCGCTCGCTGGCGGGTGATCTCGCCGGGCTCGGGCTCTCCCTCGGCCTGCGGCGGGGGCCGGCGACCGATGTCCTCCGGGAGGTGGTGAGGGAGACGGGCGCGGGCCGCGTGGTATGGAACCGGCTCTACGAACCGGCGTCCGTCGCGCTCGACGCGGAGATCGAAACCGCGCTTCGTGCCGGAGGGGTCGAGACGGAGAGCTACGCAGGTTCGCTCCTCAGCGAGCCGGGCGAGATCCTGACCCGACAGGGAGCGCCCTACCGCGTCTTCACCCCCTTTTGGCGACGGCTCCGTGAATCGTACCGAACGCCGCCGCCGCACCCCGCGCCGGAACGGCCGACCCCCGGCCCCGCGATCGAGAGCGACCGGCTGCAGGACTGGCGGCTGCAGCCGACGGCGCCCGACTGGGCGGGCGGACTGAGGGAAACCTGGGAGGTCGGGGAGGCCGCGGCCCGGCGGCGGCTGGCCGGGTTCATGGAGGGTGCGGTCGAACGATATGGCCGAGACCGCGACCGGCCGGATCTGGAAGGCAGCTCACGACTCTCCGCGCACCTCCACTGGGGCGAGATCGGACCGCGCCAGGTGTGGCGCGCCGCCGCCCCGCTCATCGAAGCGGCCGCCCCCGCCCCGACCGGCGCCGAAGCGCTCCTCCGCGAACTCGCGTGGCGCGACTTCAACCATCACCTGCTGTCCCACTTCCCGGCCATGGAGACGGAGAACTGGCGGCCCGCCTTCGACCGCTTCCCGTGGCGCGACGACCCGCAGGCGCTCGCCGTTTGGCAGGAAGGCCGGACCGGCTACCCGATCGTGGACGCGGGTATGCGCGAACTCTGGCACACCGGCTGGATGCACAACCGCGCGCGGATGATCGCCGCGTCCTTCCTGACGAAGGATCTGCTCGTCCACTGGCGGCACGGCGAGGCTTGGTTCCGGGACACGCTGGTCGACGCCGACCTCGCCAACAACGTTGCCAACTGGCAGTGGGTCGCGGGTTCGGGCGCCGACGCGCAGCCCTTCTTCCGCATCTTCAACCCCGTGAGGCAGGCCGAGAAGTTCGACCCCCAGGGCGCCTACGTCCGCCGCTGGGTGCCGGAGATCTCGCGCCTTCCGGACCGCTGGCTCCACCGGCCGTGGGAGGCCCCGGGCGAAGTGCTGAGCGGCGCCGGAATCCGACTCGGGCGGGACTACCCGTTACCCATCGTCGATCACGCGCAAGCCCGCCGACGAGCGCTGGAGGCTTATCGTCAGCTCGAACCACCGAGAAATCCTCGGTAGTTGCCCCGGCCTCGATTTCGCCGTCCTCACCTCATCAGGATGTGGTCCAGCCGGTCCAGCGCCTCGCGGACATTCGCAAGGGCGGACGCGGCGCTGGGCTCGCGGAAACGGACTCCGTACGGTTCGGCCGGCTCCCGCACCATCGGCGGCTCCGGGCCCTCCGGCCCGATGATCGTGAAGGGCACGTGCCGGTGTCCGCGCTTCATGCGGTAGATCGGGAAGTGTCGGCGGTCCAGGGTGAAGACCCGGTCCGTCCCTGAGCGCTCGCCGACGGTGACAAGCGAGGCGTCCGCGAAGTCCATTGGAGCGTCCGCGTACTGGAACATGAGATCGAAGCACCTTCGCACGTCGCCATCTTCGAGCGGAGACAGACCAAGGTCTCCGTTGGTCACGACATTCATGAGACCTGAGGGGGTCCCCCGGGGACGCCTCAGAAGGTGAAACGCCTCGGTGAGAACCGGCAGGGTCGTGGTCAGGTTATCGCCCGGTGCTGTCAGGATGCGGGTACAGGCCGCGTGGTCGGGGTCGGACGGATCGAACGCCGCCACGAGCGGCCCCGCGTCGACCAGGATCACCGGGCGTGTCTCTCACGGATCACTTCCGCGACGGCTTCCTTCGCCCGGCGCGCGGGCGCGACCGCGCGTTCGTCTTCATGCGGCAGCCCGAGGCGCCGGAACGTTTCGGCAAAGCCCTTCTTCTTCCGGTCGCCGAGCCAGATTCCGTTCACGTACGTGTCGTACGAGCGGAGACCCCGCCTCAACACCTCCGAGATCGAGCCACCCGTCTTCTCCCGAAGATCCGCAAGGATCGCCTCTTCCTCCTCATCGAGCCGAACGGTTCGCAAAGCCATGATGTTGTGTCTCTCCCTGTTGTGTTCAACCGCCGTGCCTCCGGCGGATCGTCTCCGCCACGGCTTCCTTGTGCGGCCGACGCGGCATCGGAGCGCATTCGGCCTCGTCCGGAGCCCCGGCCGGCGCATCGTCGTATCGTCGCATGATGCGCGTGTAGGCTTCGCCGATCGTCTCGTCCGTTCGTCTCCCCAGCCGGATTCCGTTCACATCCGTATCGTAAGACCGAAGGCCGCGCCTCAGGATCTCAGAGATCGAGCCGTCCGTCTTCCGCCGGAGATCCTCGAGGATTGCTTCCTCCTCCTCGCTCAGTCTCACCGTGCGCTTCACCGCCGTCTCATCCTCGTCAAGGAATTCTCGTGTATTATAGTTGTAATACAGCGTCGACCGCAAAAGAAATCGAGTCGCCACGGAGCAACGATCATCGGCCGGGCCTTGTTTCATAGAGGAGTCGGCATCCCGTAGGTTGGAATCGCCCGCGCGCCCGGGGCCGTGGCTCCGGCGCCGCGGCCCGGCTCCGACGACCGTCAGAGGGAAGGGGAAGGCTGGCCAGCGACGTGTTCGAGTTCTTCTTCAAGTACAGGCCCGTCGTGTTCGAACGCGGCGACCTCTCCCTCGCCGCCCCCTGGTGGGGGGTGATTCTCGTCTTCCTCGGCGTGGGCGCCGTCGTCTGGTTCGCGCTCGAATACCGCCGCGTCGGCCCCACCGTGGAGGCGCGCGACCGTCGGGTCCTCATGGGGCTGCGGATGGCCGCGCTCGTAGTCCTCGCCTTCCTCCTGCTGCGGCCCGTGCTCCTCGTCTCGACCGTCGTCCCGCGGCGGAACTTCGTGGCGGTCCTCCTCGACGATTCGCGCAGCATGCGCGTGGCGGATGAGAACGGGGAAACGCGCGCGCAACGGATGCTCGACCTCTTCGGTGGGGAAGAGGAGGATCCGGCGGGCGGGGTGGACGATTCGCCGGCCGATCCCCTGGCCGCCGACCCCGGCGTGTCGGGTTCCGCCGCCATGGATCCCGCGCCCGCGGACCCCGCCGCCAGGCCGGCGTTCGCGACGCAACGGGGCGAAGGCGCGCTCCGGCAGGCGCTCGAGGACCGCTTCCGGCTGAGGATGTACGGATTCGATTCCGACGCCGACCGGATCGATGGGGCGGGCGAGATGGCCTTCACCGGCCCCCGCACGAACCTCGCCGCGGGGCTCACGCGCGTGCAGCAGGAGATGGCCGGACTGCCGCTCTCCGGGATCGTTGTCGTCTCCGACGGCGCGAACAACGACGACGAGGCGACCCCGCCCCTCTCGGAGGCGCTGCTCTCGGCGCGCGCCGCGGGGATCCCCATCTACACGGTCGGACTGGGCGCGGAACGGATCGCCCCGGATGTCGAGGTGCGTCGCGTGGAGGTGCCCCGCGCGGCGCTCGAGGGGACGACGATTGTGGCGGACGTCATCGTCTCGCACGCGGGACTCGCCGGTCGCACGGTGCGTCTCGATGTGGAGGACGAGGGGCGCATCGTGGGCACGCAAAATCTCACGCTCGGGCCGGACGGCGAGGAAGCGGTGCAACTCCAGTTCACCCTGGAGGAGTCGGGGCCCCGCGCGATCCGTTTCTTCGTGGACCCGCAGGAGGGAGAGGCGCTGACCGGCAACAACGAGCGTCAGGTCCTCGTGGAGGTCGGCGACACGCGCCGGAAGATCCTCTACTTCGAGGGCTCGCCGCGCCCGGAGAACAAGTTCGTGCGCCGCGCCGTGGCGGAGGACGAGAACCTGCACGTCGTCACGCTCCTGAGGACGGCCGACGAAAAATACCTGCGGCTCGACGTGGAGGGGCCGGGGGAACTCGCCGGCGGGTTCCCGGGCACGCGCGAGGAGTTGTACGAGTACGACGGGCTGATTCTGGGGAGCGTGGAGGCGAGCTTCTTCACGCACGACCAGTTGCAGATGATGGCGGATTTCGTGGGACAGCGCGGCGGCGGACTCCTCGTGCTGGGCGGGCGGCGATCGCTGGGGGAGGGCGGCTATACCGGAACGCCGCTGGCCGACGCCCTGCCGGTGGTGCTCGGGGGACCCGGCGAGCCGGACGTGCTCGAGGTGTCGGCCGAACTCACCCTGGCCGGCCGCCGGCACGCGGCGATGAGGATCGCGGAGGCCGCCGAGTCTTCCGCCGAGCGCTGGACGGAGCTTCCGCCCCTCACCTCCGTGAACCGGGTGTTCGAGCTGAAACCGGGAGCTGTCGACCTCCTCCGGGGCGTGCCGGCCGAGGGCGCGCCGCGCATGCTCCTCGCGCACCAGAGGTACGGACGCGGGACGTCGATCGTGTTCGCCGCCCAGGACTCGTGGCTGTGGCAGATGCACGCGGACATCCCCCTGGAGGACGAGACGCACGAGACCCTGTGGCGGCAGTTGCTCCGCTGGCTGGTGCACGACACGCCCGGGCGCGTCCGCCTCGACTCGGGCGACGACGTGGTCCCGATGGGGGAGCCGCTGCGGATCCGGGCCGAGGTGGAGGACGAACGATACCTGCGCGTGAACGGGGCGGACGTCGTCGCCACGGTGACCGGGCCGGGCGGCGTCGCGTCCGAGGTCCGGCTCGACTGGACGGTCGAACGCGATGGCGAGTACGAGGGACGTTTCGTGCCGGAGGAGCCGGGGCTGTACGGCGTGCAGGTCCGCGCCGCGGGAGCCCGGATCGGGGGCGCGGGGGCCGGGGCCGAGACGAGCCGCGATATCGCGGAGGGAGCGAGTTTCTTCCGGGCGGGGACGCCCCGGATCGAGGAGTTCGGAGCCGGCCGCCGGACGGAACTCCTGCGCCGGATCGCCGACGAGACGGGGGGCCGGTTCTACACGGCCGATGACGCGCCGGTGCTGGCCGACGAGATCCGCTACACGGAGAGCGGCGACACGGTGTACGAGGAGCGCTCGCTGTGGGACATGCCCATCCTCTTCCTGCTCCTCGCGGGCCTGCTCGGCGGGGAGTGGGCGTATCGCCGCCGGAAGGACCTCGCGTGACCCGCCGCGTGCGAGCCGTCGGGCTCACCGCGGCGCTGATTCCCGCGGCCCTGTTCGGCGCCGGCGGCGTCGCGGGTCTGGCGGCGGCCCAGGCGGCGCCCGCCGCGCCGCGGACCCACGTGCTCGTCGTCACCGGCCTCGGGGGCGCGCCCGAGTACTCCGAGCAGTTCCGGACGGAAGCCGAGTCGCTTCTCGACGCGCTCGACGGTCGGCTCGGCGTTCGCGAGACCGTCGCGTGGCTGGCGGAGGACGAGGCGCTCTCCCCCCGCGTCGCGGGCCGGGCCACCCTGGAAGCCGTCGAGCGGGAGGTGCTCGCCATGGCGAACCGGGCCGGGCCCTCGGACGTGGCGCTCATCCTCCTGCTCGGCCACGGGAGCGGCCGCGGCGAGGAGTCGCGCTTCAGCCTCCCCGGCCCGGATCTGTCGGGGGAAGCGCTCTCGATGTGGCTCCACGCGTTCCCGACCCAGACCGTGGCGGTCGTGAACGCGGCGAGCGCCAGCGGCGGCTTCGTGCCCGCGGTCGCCGGAGAGCGGCGCATCGTCGTGACGGCGACGCGCTCCCCGCGCGAACGCGAACGGACCCACTTCGGCGGCTTCTTTGTCGACGCCTTCGCCCTCGACGAGGCGGATGTGGATAAGGACGAGCGCGTGTCGCTGCTCGAGGCGTTCCGCTACGCGACCGGCGAGGTCCGCCGCCGGTACGAGCGGGACAACGAGATGCTGACCGAACACGCCCTGCTCGACGACGACGGGGACGGCGAGGGATCGCTCGAGCCGAGCCCGGACGGACCAGACGGGGCGCTCGCGAACCGGTTCTTCCTCGCATTGGCGCCCGCCGCGCTCGCGGGGGCGACGGCGGACGACCCGGCCGTGGCCGCGCTCCTGGCGCGCAAGCGCGAGGTGGAAGACGGGATCGCGGCGCTTCGCGCGCGACGCGATGAGATGGAGGAGGAGGAATACGACGGGCAGCTCGAGACGCTCCTCGTCGAACTCGCCGGCATCAACCGCGCGATCCGCGAAGCCGGGAGCGACCCGTGCGGCTGACGCCACGCCCCGCCGTCCCGCTCACTGCGCTCCCGGGGCGGCTCGCCCTGCCGCTGCTCGCGCTGGCGCTCGCGGCGCCGCTGTCCGTGGGTGCGCAGGAGCGGGCGAGCGCGAACGACGGCGGTCCTCTGGATGCCGCACTCGAAGCGCACCAGACCGGCGACTATGGGCAGGCCGTCGCGGCTTACCGGTCGCTGGCCCGTTCCGGGCGCGAATTCCCGGCCTCCGCGCGCGGGTGGGCGCGAGCGCTCGCCGCGACCGGAGAGTACGAGTCCGCGCTCGACGCGCTCGACCGGGCCGCCGCGCGCGCCCCGGACGGAGCGGACGCCGACGCCGAGCTTGGCCGTGCGCGCGGGCGTCTGCTGTACGCGCTCGGGCGCCTCGACGAGGCCGAGGCGAACCTCCGCCTGGCCATCGAAGGCCGCGCCGGCGACGCCCAACTCGCGCGGCTCGACCTGGGCCGACTCCTCTTCGACCTCGGCGAGCGCGAGGAAGCCCTCGCCCTGTTCGACGGGTTCATCGACTTCTACAACCGCGCGCGGCGCCTCGAGCCTGCGGAACTGCGCGCCGTCGGCACCGCGCTCACCTACCTCGGAGCCCGCGACCCCGACCTCTTTCACGACGCCGTGCGCGCCTTCGAGGAGGCCATCGAGGCCGACCCCGGCGACCCCGAGCCGCGCATCGACCTCGGTCTCCTCTTTCTCGACAAGTACGACAGCTTCGAGGCCGGGCCGCTGATCGACGAGGCGCTGGCCCGGAATCCGGCCCACGCGCGCGCCCTCCTGGCGAAGGCGCGCCGCGCGAAGTTCGACGGCTCCACGGAGGCGCTCGAACTCGCCGAGCAGGCGCTCGAGACGAACCCCCGCTTCACCGAGGCCCGGGCCTTCCTGGCGCGACTCTATCTCGAACTCGAGGACGTGGAGGAGGCCGAGGCGGAGGCCCGCCGCGCGCTGGAGACGAACCCGGTCTCCCTCGTCGCGTGGACGGAGATCGCGGCCGCCGCCCACCTCCGGGGAGACGCGGCGGCCTTCACTGAGGCGCGCGACCGCGTGCTGGGGCTGGATCCGCGGCACGCCGACCTCTACGTCGCCCTCGCGCAGGTCGCCTACCGCACGCACCGGTACGCCGATGCGGTCGAGTTCGCGCGGCAGGCCGTGGCCCTCGATCCCCTGTCCTGGCCCGGCATGGCGGAACTCGGCCTGAACCAGCTCCGCACGGGCGAAAT
Organism: Candidatus Palauibacter sp.; assembly: GCF_965261555.1. Classification (GTDB taxonomy): domain Bacteria; phylum Gemmatimonadota; class Gemmatimonadetes; order Palauibacterales; family Palauibacteraceae; genus Palauibacter. The sequence continues at coordinate 3,590,845 of NZ_OZ253465.1, read as the reverse complement.
CGAGGCCGGGCACGCCACCCTCGAGACCTCCTTCGAGGGCGACCCCTTCAACGTCTGGGTGTTCAATACCCTCGACCTTCTCGAGGAACTCGCCGGGTTCGAGACGGTGGAGAGTCCGCGCTTCCGTTTCTCCATGCACCCGAAGGAAGCCGGCGCCCTCTCGATCTACGCCGCGGCGCTCGCCGAGGAGGCGTTCGACGCCATGAGCGCCCGCTACGGGTTCGAGCCGCCGACGCCGATCTCCGTCGAGGTCTACGACCGGCACGCGGACTTCTCCGTGCGCACGGTCGGACTCGCCGGCATCGGCGCGCTCGGCGTGAGCTTCGGCTCCGTCCTCGCCATGGACTCCCCCGGCGCCCGGCCCAGCGGCGCCTTCAACTGGGGCTCGACGCTGTGGCACGAGATCTCCCACGCGTTCACGCTCGGCTACACCGAGCACCGCATCCCCCGCTGGTTCTCCGAGGGGCTCGCGGTCCTCGACGAGCGGCACGCACGGGAGGGGTGGGGATCCGACGTGGACCCCGGCTTCCTCGCCGCCTTCCGGGACGAGCGGCTGCCCTCGCTCGAGCGCTTCAACTACGGCTTCGTGCGCCCCGCCTACCCCGGGCAGGTGCAGCACGCCTACTACATGGCCTCTCTCCTGTGCGAGATGATCGAGACGACGCGCGGCTTCGACGCCGTGCTCGCCATGCTCGCCGGGTATCGCGACGGGCTGGAGACGCCGGAGGTCGTGGAACGGGCGCTGGGGACGACGCTCCCCGCCCTCGACCGGGAGTTGCGCGACTACATCGAGACCCGCTTCGGTCCGACGCTCGCGGCGCTGGGCGACCCCGAAGCCGGCGCGCCGCCGGGTCCCGACACCTTCGCCGGACTGCTCATGGCGGCGGCGGAGGCCCGGGGCGCGGGCCGCACGGAGGAGGCGATAAGGGCGCTGGAAAGGGCGCACGAGGTCTTCCCCGAGTACGCGGGACCCGACGCGCCGATCCTCTTTCTCGGCCACCTCCGGCGTGAAGCGGGCGACTTCGCGCGCGCCGCGGAGGCGTACCGGACGTACACCGCCCTCAACGAGAACCACTTCGAGGCACACCTCGCCCTCGCCGACCTTGAACAGGCGCTCGGCAACGATGCGGCCGCCCGCGAAGTGCTGGAACGAGCGATCTGGATCGATCCCTTCCACCTGGATGTGCACGAGCGGCTTGCCTCCGGCTACGAGGCCGCGGAACGCTGGCCCGAGGCCGCGATGGAACGGCGGGCGCTCCTGGCGCTGGCGCCGGCGGACCTCGCCGAGGCCCACTACCGCCTCGCCCTCGCCCTGCACCGGGGCGGAGACGCGCGCGGCGCCCGGAGCGCGGTCCTCGACGCCCTGGAGATCGCCCCCAACTTCGAGGCCGCGCTCGAGCTGCTGCTCGAGATCCGCGGCGACCCGGAGGGCGAGCGATGACCGCGCCAACGCGACGCCGCGCGATCCAGCGTGTAGCAACCGGCGGCCTCGCGTTGCTGCTCACGCTGCTCGCCGTCGCCGACCTCGAGGGCCAGCGCCGGCGCGGACGCGGGGGAGGCGGGTTCGGGGACGACCTCGCCGCCTACCAGCAGTACAACACGCCCTACACCGGCGAGTTCACCTTCGTCCGCCTCTACTACCGCGGCGGGTGGGGCTGGAACCCGGGGTGGTCGCACGACTGGCCCGTGGCCGAGCGCAACTTCGCCGAGATCATGGACGCGCTCACGACCATCGACCCGCGCCGGGGGGGCGGCAACGTGCTCGCCATGGACGACCCGGACCTGTTCAAGTTCCCCGTCGCGTACCTGTCGGAACCCGGCGGCTGGACCATGAACGAGGTGGAGGCCGAGAACCTGGGCAACTATCTGCGCAAGGGCGGGTTCCTCATCATCGATGACATGGGCGGCATGCGGGACCTGAACCGGACGAGGGAGGGGCTGAACATCCTGCTCCCGGGACTCCTGCTCGTGCGGCTCGACGACAGCCACCCGATCTTCGACTCGTTCTTCCACCTGGAACAGGAGAACATCGAGATGCCGCATCCCTACCGGGGCGGCGTGGCGAGCTACTGGGGAGTCTTCGAGGACAACGACCCCGAGGGGCGCCTTATGGTCATCGTGAATCACGACAACGACATTGGCGACTACATGGAGTGGTCCGACCGGGGTTTCGTCCCCATCGCCCTCTCCAACGAAGCGTACAAGCTGGGCGTCAACTATGTGGTGTACGCCCTCACACACTGAGCTCACGTGGAGCCGAGACACTGAACCCGGAAGGAGCCGGCATGGAAGCCGACCCCCGCTGGATTGACGCGCCGGACCCGACACCGGATCGGGAGCCGGCCCCGGCCCCGGATGCCGCGCCCGAAGCGACCCCGGACGACGCCGAACTCGCCGACCGCCTGCGCGAGAGCGCCGACGCCGTCCGCGCGGAACTGAAGAAGGTCATCATCGGCCAGGACGATGTCGTCGAGCAGGTCCTGATCTCGCTCTTCGCCGGCGGCAACAGCCTCATCGTCGGCGTCCCCGGACTCGCGAAGACGCTCCTCATCCAGACGCTCTCGGACGTCCTGCACCTGAGCTTCAACCGGATCCAGTTCACGCCGGACCTCATGCCGTCGGACATCACCGGGACGGACATCATCCAGGAGGACCCGGAGACGGGGCAGCGCAGGCTCGTCTTCATGAAGGGGCCCCTCTTCGCGCACGTCGTGCTCGCCGACGAGATCAACCGCACGCCGCCCAAGACGCAGGCCGCCCTCCTCGAGGCGATGGAGGAGAAGCAGGTGACGATCCAGGGCCGGACCTACGGCCTCCCCGAGCCCTTCTTCGTCCTCGCGACGCAGAACCCGATCGAGCTCGAGGGGACGTATCCGCTGCCGGAGGCGCAGCTCGACCGCTTCATGTTCCAGATCAACATCGGCTACCTGCCGGAGGACGAGGAACTGGAGGTCATCCTCCAGACGACGACGACCGCGGGCGAGCCGCCCGGGGCGGTGCTGTCGGCGGAGGCGATCGCCGGCTTCCAGCACCTCGTGCGGAAGGTGCCGATCTCCGAGCCGGTCGCGCGCTACGCCGTCCAGCTGGCCCGGCGCACGCGCCCCGGCCGCGACGACGCCCCGGACTACGTGAAGCAGTACGTGGCCTACGGGGGGAGCGTGCGCGCCGCGCAGTACCTCGTGCTCGGCGGCAAGGCGCGCGCTCTGCTGCGGGGCGAGATCAACGTCTCGTTCGACGACGTGCGCGCCCTCTGCGCCCCCGTCTTCCGCCACCGCGTGCTGACTAATTTCCATGCGGAATCCGAGCGCGTCTCGACGGACGATCTCGTCGAACGGCTCCTCGACGACGTGAAACCGCCGAAGTCGGGGATGTAGGGGAGCGGGCCGGACGATGCGGGCGCGAATCGTTTCGAGGACGGTGCCGGGGACGCAGTTCCTCGATCCGGCGGTGCTCACCCGGATCGGGAACCTCGAACTCGTGGCGCGTTCCGTGGTCGAGGGCTTCATCGCCGGGGCGCACGGGTCGCCCTTCCTCGGGCTGTCGCTCGACTTCGCGGCGCACCGCCAGTACCTGCCCGGCGACGACATCCGCAAGATCGACTGGAAGGTGTACGGACGCACGGATCGCCACTACATCAAGGAATACGAGGCCGAGACGAACGCCAACATCTTCTTCGCGGTGGACGCCTCCCGTTCCATGGACTACGGCTCGCGCGGGATCACGAAGCTCGACTACGCCCGCTATCTGACGGCCTGCCTCGCCTATCTCTCCGCGAGCCAGCGGGACCGCGTGGGCGCGGCGATCTTCGATGAGAAGCTGCTCGAGTACATCCCCCCCTCCGTCCGGCACCGACGCCTGATCCTGGCGGCGCTCGACCGCGTCCGGGCCGAGACGGCGGGCGATCTCACGCGGCCCCTCACGCAGGTGGCCGAGAGCCTGACCCGGAAGGGGATCGTCGTTCTCGTCTCCGACCTCTACACGGAACCGAAGACGGTCCTGAACTCCGTGGGCGCGCTGCGCAGCAAGGGACAGGACGTGATCGTGTTCCAGATCCTGGACCCCGCCGAGGTCGACTTCCCGTTCGAGGCGGCGAGGTCGTTCGAGGACCTGGAGACGGGGGAGCGGCTTCCGGTGACCCCCGACGTGATGCGCGAGGAGTACCTCTCCCTGGTGGAGGGGCACGTGGGCGAGATCTCGAAGATGATGATCGACCGCGCGATCGACCACGAACTCGTCGTCACCTCGACGCCGCTCGATGCCGTGCTCTTCCGCTACCTGTCGCACCGGTCGCGGCGCCTCAAGGGCAAGGACCGATGAGTTTCCTGACCCCGTGGTTCCTGGCCGGGCTCGGGCTCCTCTCGATCCCGATCATCATCCACCTCACGCATCGCCAGCGCAGCCGGGTGACGGTGTTCCCGTCGCTGATGTTCCTCCGGAAGCTGCCCTTCAAGACGATGAACCGGCGGCGGATCCGCCATCCCCTGCTCTTCGCCCTGCGCAGCCTCGCGGTCATCCTCCTCGCGCTCGCCTTCTCCCGGCCGTTCTTCGACTCGGTGGCGGCGGTCGAGGCGGGTTCGGCGCGCGACGTCGTCATCCTCCTCGATGTGTCGGCGAGCCTGGGCTACGAAGGGCGCTGGGAGGCGGCCCTCGATTCCGCCCGCGCCGTCCTCGACGGTCTCGGGGAGGGGGATCGCGTCGCGGTGGCGACGTTCGACGAGCGGGCGCGGGAGCGGGTGCCGTTGTCGCTCGACCTCGTCGCCGCCCGGGACGCCCTCGCGGATCTGTCGCCGACCGACCTGGGGACGCGGCTCGAAGCGGGGATCCAGCTTGCGGGGCGGATCCTCGCGGAGTCCGAAGACCGGAGGCGGGAGGTGGCGCTCGTCTCGGACTTCCAGCGCACGGGGTGGGAGGACGGCGGCCGGGTGCGGCTTCCCGATGGGGTGTCGCTGCGGGCGGCGAGCGTGGCGCCGGAGGAGGCCGCGAACGTGGCGCTGGCGGAGGCGGCGGTGCGGGCCGCGGGCGACGGGCGCGTCCGGCTCCTGACGCGGCTCGCGAACATGGGCGACGCGCCGGTGGAGGGGCTCCCGGTGTCGCTCGAGATCGCCGGGCGGACGGTGGCGACGATCCCGGTGGACATGCCGCCGCGCGGAACCGGGACGGCGGTGTTCGACGACCTCGCCCTCCCGGAAGGACGGAGCCGCGGGCGCCTCACGGTCCCGGGGGACGGGCTGGCCATCGACAACGAGTTCCGCTTCATGGCGGCGCCGGAGGCCGGGTTGCGTACGCTCATCCTGGAGAACAACCGCAGGACGTCGGACGGGAGTCTCTTTCTCGAGCGCGCCCTCGGCATCGGCGACGCGCCCCGCATCGGGACTTCGCGGACGCCGGCGACGGGGCTCGATGCCGCCGCGCTGTCGTCGGCGGACTTCGCGATCCTCAACGACGCGGACCTCGCCGACGCGGGCCGGGCCGGCCGGCTGCGCGAGTGGGTGAGCGACGGCGGGGGCCTGCTCATCGTCCTCGGGCGGGATGCGAACATGAATCGGTGGTCCGACGCCGGACTCGAACTGCTCGGCGCCGGCCCCGGCTCCCTCGTGGATGCGGCCGACGGCCGCCGGCTGTCGTGGCTCGACTACGACCACCCCGTGTTCGAGCTCTTCTCCGGCCCTCGCAGCGGGGATTTCTCCGGTGCGCGCTTCGAGCGGTTCTGGAGCCTGGAGCCTGCCGAGGGCACGGCGGTGGTGGCCCGTTACGACAGCGGGGAACCCGCCCTGCTCGAACGTCCGGTGGGCGAGGGCCGCGTGCTGGTCTGGACGTCGACCCTCGACCGTTTCTGGAACGACCTCGCGCTGCAGCCCGTCTTCCTGCCCTTCGTTCACCGGCTGGCGCTCCACGCCACCGGATACCGGGAGCCGGAACGCTGGATCGAAGCCGGGGGCGTGCTCGAACTCACCGCCCTTGTCGGAGCGGGCGGAGCGGGCGGGGCGGAACCCGCGGGGCTCGCCGGGGACGAGGCGGAGTGGGTCCTGGTGGATCCGGACGGCGATCGGCAGCCGGTGGAGGTCGGCGAAGGGCCGACGTGGATCGAGTTTCCGCGCGCGGGTTTCTACCAGGTGGCGCTCCGGGACGACGCCGGCCGCGCGACCACCGTGGCGGTCAACCCTCCGATGACCGAATCTGATCTGGCGTCGGTCGCGACGGAGCGCGTGGTGGAGGCCGTGGCGGGCGTCGCGCCGACGGCGGCGGGAACCGCCGGGGAGGACGGCGCGGCGGCGGACGAGGAAACGGTGCCGCTGCGCGCGGAACTCTGGTGGGTGCTCCTGCTGCTCGCGGGGCTCGTACTGGGGGTGGAGAGCGTGCTGGCGAACCGCTGGACGCGCCAGCGTCCCGTGTCGGGGCTGGCAGGGGCCTAGCTCGAACGCAGCCGGGGCCTTTGCCACGGTCTGCCAGGAGGATGACGATGCAGCGATGGGCGAAGACGCGGAGCACGGAGCACCAGTTGCTCGAGATCGTCCGCGGGGTGAGACGCCGGTGGCGCGTGCGCCAGCTCATCCAGGGCGTCGCGGTGACGCTGGGGATCGGTTTCGCCGTCTTCTTCATCGCGACCTTCGGGATCGACCGGCTGCGCTTCGACGACGGCGCGGTCCTCGCCTTCCGCATCCTGCTCTGGGCCGCCGCCGCCGGCCTCTTCGCCTGGTTCGTGGTGCGCCCGCTCCTGCGCCGGGTCTCGGACACGCAGGTCGCGCTCTACCTGGAGGAGCATGAACCGTCGCTCAAGGCGGCGTTCCTCGCGGCCATCGAGCGCGCCGGGTCGCCGGGCGCCCGCTCCGGCCTCGATGCACGCCTGCTGGAGGTCGCGGCCCGGCGGGCCCGCCGCGTGGACCGGGGGCGCCGCGTCGAGCGCGACCGGCTGCGCCGTTCCACCGCCTGGTTCGCGGGCGTCGCCACGGCCGTGCTGCTCATCGCCCTCTTCGGTCCCGCCTTCCAGGGCACGGCGGGCTCGCTCCTCCTGAGCCCCTGGAAGACCGCCGACGCCGCCAATCCCTACGCGATCGCGGTGGAGCCCGGCGACGCGCTCATCGCCCGCGGCTCGGACCAGCTCGTGCGCGCGTTCCCGCAGGGGTTCGAGACGGACGAAGTGGAGGTCTCCGTGCGGCGCGGCGAGTCGGACGTGTGGGAACGCTACTTCATGACGCCGGCCGCGGAGGGCGCCGCCTTCGAGGTCCTCCTCTTCGACCTCGACGAGCCCACCGACTACATGGTGAGTTCCGAGGGCGTCCGATCGCCCGTCTTCACCATCGAGGTCGCGGACCTCCCCTACGTGGACCGGATCGACCTCGAGTACCACTTCCCCGCCTACACGGGGCTGAGCCCGCGGACCGTGGAGGATGGCGGCGACATCGCCGTGTTGCGGGAGACGGAGGTCCGTCTGCGCGTCACGCCGACGATGGCCACGGAGGCGGCGCGGCTCGCGTTCGACGGCGAGGAGGAGGGGACGGCGCTCGAACCCGTGGATGGCACGTTCGAGACGAGCTTCACGGTGACCGGCGAGACCTTCTACCGCATCGAGTTCATGGGTCCGGGCAACCGCTTCGTCATCGGCTCTCCTGACTACCTCGTCGAACCGCTCGACGACCAGCCCCCGGGGGTGCGGATCTCCGAGCCGGGACGGGACACGCGCCTCTCGCCGATCGAGGAACTGTACGTGGAGGTCGAAGCGGAAGACGACTTCGGGCTCGGGCGGGTCGAACTCCTCTACTCGGTGAACGGCGGGGAGGAATCGTCCCGCGTTCTACACGGCACGAGCCGCGGCGGAACCACGCAGCTCTCCGGCGGGCACACCTTCTTCCTCGAGGAGTTCGGCCTCGAGCCGGGCGATGTCCTCTCCTACTACGCGCGCGCGACGGACCTGCGCTCCGGCGGCCCCGGCGGCGGGGTCGAAAGCTCGGACATCTACTTCGTCGAAATCCGCCCCTTCGACCGGAGCTTCCGCCAGGCCGAGCAGGGCGGGGGAGGGGGCGGCGGTGGAGGCGGCGGGGCCGGCATGGGCGGCGAACTCTCCGAACAGCAGCGGCAGATCGTCGCCGCGACCTTCCGCCTGGACCGCGACGGCAACGAGTTCGAAGAAGAGGAAATGTCGGAGAACCTCGCGACGCTCACGCTGTTGCAGGGACGGCTGCGACAGCAGGTGGAGGAGCTGATCGCGCAGATGCAGCAGCGCGGCGTGGCGGGCGACCCGTCGCTCGAGACGGTGTTCAGGGAACTCCCGCAAGCGCCCCCTGCGATGCTGGAAGCGGAGACGAGGCTGGGGGAGCGGCAGCTTCAGGAAGCGCTCGCGCCCGAACAGCGCTCGCTCCAGCACCTGCAGCGCGCCGAAGCCGCGTTCCGCGACGTCCAGGTACAGCAGGGCGGCGGCGGCGGCGGCGGTACGCCGGGGAGTGTCGGGGCGGGGGCCGAGGAGCTCGCGGACCTGTTCGAGTTGGAGCTGGACCGCTTGCGGAACCAGTACGAGACCGTCCAGCGGGGCCGGCAGCAACAGCAGGACCAGGAGGTCGACGAGGCGCTGCAGAAGCTCGAGGAACTCGCGAGACGCCAGCAGCAGATGAACGAACGCGCGGCCGCGCAGCCGCGGGGCGCCGCGGGCGGAGGCCAGGGTCAGCAACAGCGGATGATCCAGGAGACGGAGGAGTTGGCCCGGCAGCTGCAGCGCCTGGGCCGCGAGGGCGACCGGGCGGACGTCGAGGAATCCGCGCGCCGGCTGCAGGAGGCGGCGGACGAGATGCGGCGGGCGCAGGCGCAGGGTCGCCGGGGGCAGGGGCAGGCGGAGGCGTCGAACGCCCTCGACCGGCTGCGCGATGCACGCCGTCTGCTCGAGAACCGGCAGGTCGCGGCCGTGGAACGGGAGGTCGAGGACGCCGCGCGGCGGGCCGAGCGGATCGCGGAGCGTCAGCGGGAACTGCAGAGCGATGTGAACGAGGATCCGACGGGCGGCGACGGGGAGCGCGTGACGGGACTCCGCGAACGCAAGGCCGAACTCGCCCGCGAGGTGGACCTGTTGGAGACCGATCTGGACCGCCTCGCGCGCGAGGCGCGTCAGGATCAGCCGGACGCCGCGGACCGCCTGGTGGAAGCCGCCGGCGAGATCCGCGAGAGCCGGCTGAGGGACAAACTCCTCTTCTCGCGAGGAGTCCTCGGCACCCAGTCCGAGGACTATGTGCGGAACTTCGAGGAACAGATCACCCGGGACGCGGAGAACGTGCGGGCCCGGGTCCAGGCCGCGCGGGATGCGCTGAGCGAGTCGGACCCCCGCCGCCTCGGCCGGCAGTTGGACGAGACGCGCGACCTCGTCCGCGGCCTTGAGTCACTCCAGGAACGCCTGCAACAGGGCCAGGAAGGGCAACAGGGCCAGGGGCAGCAGGAAGGCCAGGGCGAACAACAGGGCGAGGGCGAACAGCAGGGCCAGGGCGAGGGTCAGGAGGGCCAGGGCCAGCAAGGCGGGCAGGGCCAGCAAGGTGGGCAGGGCCAGCAAGGTGGGCAGGGCCAGCAAGGTGGGCAGGAAGGCGGCCAGCAGCAGGGTGAGGGACAGGGCCAGGGAGGTCGTGGCGGGCAGCCGGGGCAACCCGGTCAGCCCCCCCGCGGCGGCCAGGGGTTCGCGCCCGGCGGGGGCGGCGGCGGAGGCGGCGGACCGTGGCTGTCGCCGGAAGACGTCCGGCAGTTCCAGCGGGAATTCCGCCAGCGGGGGCAGGACGCCCGCCGCCTGCGCGACGAACTGGGTCAGGAGGGCGTCGATGTGGGCGACCTCGACGATGCCATCGCCGGACTCGACCGCCTGCGCACCATGGGGGACTTTGACGATCCGGAGGAACTGGCCCGGCTCCAGGCGGACGTGCTGCGGGGCCTGAAGGACTTCGAGTTCGCCCTCCGCCGTGAACTGGGGTCCCAGATCGAGCGCTTCTTCCTCTCGGGATCGGACGACGTACCGGAGGAATACCGCGAACTCGTGGAGGCGTACTACCGGGCGCTCTCCGAGGATCCGCCGCCGCGCTGACCTCAGCAAGGAGCGTCGAACAGGGTGCCTGACCTGAGCGATCCGCGCCTCTACCTGTTCTCCGTCCTGGCGCTCTTCACGGCCGGGCTGCTCGCGGCGTGGGCTCGCGCCGCCGCCGCGGCCACGCGGGCCGGACGGGAGCGTGACGGCTGGTGGGGCCGCCCCAGCGTGTTCGAACTCCTGGTGGGCTTCGGGACGAATTTCTTCGACACGCTCGGCATCGGCTCCTTCGCGCCGACCACATCGCTCTTCAAGCTGAAGAAGGTCGTGCCCGACGAGGAAATCCCGGGCACGATGATGATCGGGCACACGCCCCCGGTCGTGATCCAGGCCTTCATCTTCATCGCGATCATCAGCGTGGAGCCGACGACGCTCTTCGTCCTCATTGCGGCCGCCGTTCTCGGGGCTTGGCTGGGTGCGGGGGTCGTGGCCCGCCTGCCCCGCTACCGGATCCAGATCGGGATGGGAGTCGCGCTCCTCATCGCCGCCGCCACCTTCCTCATGGCGATCTTCGAGATCGCGGCCGTGGGAGGAGAGGCGTCCGGCCTGTCCGGCGGATCGCTCGCCCTCGCGGCGGGCTGTCTCTTCGTCCTCGGGGCGCTCATGACGATCGGGATCGGGATCTACGCTCCGACGATGATCGTCGTCAGCGTCATGGGATTGAACCCGGCCGTCGCCTTCCCGATCATGATGGGCGCGTCCGCCTTCCTCATGCCGGTCGCGGGCCTGCGTTTCCTCAAGGCGGGACGTTACGGACTCCGCGCGGCCCTCGGTCTCGCGATCGGAGGGATCCCGGCCGTGCTGATCGCCGCGTTCATCGTCCGGTCGCTTCCTCTCAACGCCATGCGCTGGCTCGTCGTCGTCGTCGTCCTCTACGCCGCGATCGCCATGCTGCGCTCCGCCATCCAGGAGCGCCGCTCCGGCGCCGACAGTACGGGAGGCTGAACGAGTGGAGATCCGGGTTCTCTCGAGAGTCGACATCGAACGCGCTGTGGACGCGGCAGCGGCTGTGGACGCGATGCGGGTCGCGTTCGGGGAACTGTCCGGCGGTCAGGCGGTGGTGCCCGTACGGGGGCATCTCGAGAGCCGGCGCGGGATCACCCTCCTCATGCCCGCCTTCCTCGACGGCTCCGGGGGGCTCGGGGCCAAGATCGTCTCGGTCTTCCCCGGCAACGTCTCCGCCGGTCAGCCGCCGATCCAGGGGGCCGTCATCCTGCTCGACGCGGAGACGGGAGGCACCCGCGCCCTCCTCGACGGCACCTCGCTGACGGAGATCCGGACGGCGGCGGGCAGCGGGCTGGCCACGGAACTGCTGGCCGACCCCGCAGCGGACGTGCTCGCCGTATTCGGGGCCGGCGCCCAGGGTCGGGCCCACATCGAACTGCTGGCCGCCTGCCGGCCGTTGCGCGAGATCCGGATCGTCTCCGTTCCCCCCGAAGGCGCCGAGGAGCTGGCCGCCGCCCTCACCGCCCGGGCCGCATCGCTCGTGCCGCCCGAAGGGGGGACTCCGCCCCGGATCCGGGCCGCCGCGACGCCGGCCGAGGCGCTCGACGGCGCGCGCCTCGTCGTGACCGCGACCACGAGCGAGAGGCCCGTCTTCTCCCCCGAACTCCTCGAACCCGGAGCCCACATCAACGCGATTGGCGCCTTTCAGCCCCACACGCGCGAGATCCCCGAGGAGATCGTCACCCGCGCACGCGTGATCGTGGACCAGCGCGAAGCGATCTGGGAGGAGGCCGGCGACCTCATCATCCCGGTGGAGAAGGGGATCGTCGGGCGCGACGTGATCGATGCCGAACTCGGCGAGATCGTCACCGGCGAGGCCCCGGGCGGGCGCGGCCACCACGACTTCACGCTTTTCGAATCGGTCGGGAACGCCGCGCAGGATGTCGCGATCGCGGAAGCGGCCCTGAGCAGGGCGGAGGAACTCGGCCTGGGCTCCGTCGTTCCCTTCTAGTGTCGACACCGGCCGGCCGCTGAACGCGATCGTGTCCGCGATGGGTGGCGTGGCACTCCACAGCGCCCTGGTGTGGGTCCTCCTGGCCCTCGCGCCGCTGACGTTCATCGGTCTGCTGCGCCTGAAGGCCCCCTACGGCCGCCACTATTCGGGGCGAGGCTGGGGTCCGGCCCTCCCGGATCGCGTCGGCTGGATTCTGATGGAAATACCGGCGCCGGCCTTCTTTGCCTGTGTCTATTTCGCCGGACAGTCGGCCGGCGACGCGGTGCCGCTCATCTTTTTCGGCATCTGGCAGTGCCACTATCTGAACCGGACATTCATCTATCCCCTCCGGACGCGGACCAGGGGAAAGAGGATGCCCGTCGCCGCCGCAGCCTCCGGTTTCACATTCAATATGCTCAACGCGTATGTGAATGCGCGCTGGATCTCGGAGATCGGACAGTACGACCTGCAGTGGCCGGGGGATCCGCGGTTTCTCGCCGGCATGGCCGTCTTCGCGGTTGGCTTCGCCCTGAACCTGCACTCCGACAACACGCTGCTGAGGCTGCGGAAGCCCGGGGAGACCGGCTATTCGATCCCGCGCGGCGGGGGGTTCCGCTACGTCTCGTGTCCCAACTATCTGGGAGAAGTAATGGAATGGGCCGGCTGGGCGCTCGCCACGTGGTCGCTGGCCGGACTCGCCTTCTTCCTGTTCACCGCGGCGAACCTCGTCCCGCGGGCGCTCAGCCACCACCGATGGTACCGCGAACGGTTCGAGGACTATCCGCCGGGGCGGAAGGCGATCATTCCGGGATGGATCTGATCCCCGGGAGCGCGAGCAGGCTCCGCGGGTCCACACTCGTACCCCCGTAACGCACGACCCAGTGCAGGTGGGGGCCGGTCACGCGGCCGGTGGCCCCGACCCTCCCGATGGGCGTCCCCGCCGTGACCGTGTCGCCCACGGAGACGAGTTGCTCGCTCAGGTGGAAGTAGCCGGTGAGCAGGCCGCCGCCGTGATTGAGGTAGACGACGTTCCCCCCGAGCAGGAAGCCGTCGACGACCGCTACGACGCCGTCCGCCGCCGCCGCCACGATCGCGCCGCGGGCGCCGGCCAGGTCGAGTCCCATGTGGCGGCTCGTGATCTGTCCGTTGAACTCGCGACCGGTGCCGAAGCCGCTCGTCACGCGGGATTCGCGCGGGAGACGCACCGTGCTCCACATGCGCGGCATGGCGTGCGCCTCGCGCGAGGCCCGGGCGGCCTTCTCCCGATCGCTCGCCAGCCGCGCCCGGTCCTCCTCGTTCGGTGGGGACCCGAAACGCGGCGCCACCGTGAGCCGCTCGTGCTCGTATTCGCCCGCCCGCACGGGAATGCGGAGCGAGTCGGTCCGCGAACGGCCGTCCGCGTAGTCCGCCCGCACCCAGGCGCCGAGCGTGCCGACCGTCGAAACCGGGACCGCCGCCAGACTCTCGAGCACCGGTCCGACGCGCCGGAAGTGCAGCGCCTCGCCCCCCACCTCGCCGGCGGCGGAGATCACGCCGGAGCCCGATGGCGCCGCGACGCCGATGACGAAGAGGTGGCCCTGAGCGGGCGCGGCCGGCGCCCACGCGACGTCCAGCGGCGGCAGGGGAGTCGGCGGGGACGCGCACGAGCCGAGAAAAAACGCCATCGCGAGCGCCGCCGGGGCGATGCGGCTGACGGGCGATGAGGAAGGGTTCATGTAGGTCCGCCGATACCTTGGTTGCCCAATGCGGTCGCTTGACGTGTTCTAAACATGAAATCATGTTAGACACATGTCAAAGATGCTTCAGGTACGAAATATACCGGACGAACTGCACCGACGGCTCAAGTCCCGTGCGGCGCTCGCCGGCACATCGATGTCGGATTACGTTCTCCGCGAGATCCGGAAGTCCCTGGAGAAGCCCACCCGGGAAGAACTGTTCCACCGCATTGCCCGGCTCCCACCGATCGAACCGGATCCACTGCCGAGCGAGGTCCTCCGCGAAGCGCGGGAGAGGCGCTGACGCCGCGTGGTCGCCGTCCTGGATGCATCTGCCGTCGTGGAACTCGTACTCGGTACGCGCTCGGGCGCCCGAATCATGCAGCGAATCTCCGATCCCGGGATCTCCCTGCACAGCCCCGAACTTCTGGACCTCGAGGTTCTCCACGTTCTCCGCCGGTACGAGAGGACGGGAGTCTTGTCGGCGCCCCGTGCCGGCGAGGCATATCGCAACTTCCTCGATCTTGACGTGCGGCGACACGGACACGAGCCGCTCCTGTCGAGGATCTGGTCCCGTCGCCACAACCTCACTGCGTACGACGCCGCGTACGTCACGCTGGCCGAGACCCTCGATGCCCCTCTTCTCACGACCGACCGGCGGTTGGCCGGAATTCCGGGTCTCCCGGTGCGGGTCGAGGTGTTCACGGTCGCTCCCGCACACCCGCCGGCCTGAAAAGGGACCGATTGCGGGTCAGGGCTGGTCGGGGATGGGGATCCCGTACCGCTCCAACGTTTTTCTTACGGTCGGGCGGCCCAGGCTGACGCGGTCATCGTCGAGCAGGTACGAGAACAGGTAGCCCGCGCCGAGCATGAGGATCCCGATGAGGAAGCAGTACATGACCGCGCGGTCCGGATAGGAGTCCTTGAGGTATCCCACGTACAGCGGGCCGCAGATGCCCGCCGCGGCCCAGGCGGTGAGAATCGCGCCGTACACCTTCGACATGTTCCCGGGGCCGTACACCTCGAGGATGAACGAGGGCATGGTCGCGAATCCTCCGCCGAAGCAGAGCAGCACGTAGCACACGAGCGCGGAGAAGATCCACGGATTGGATTCGGTCATGAGGACGCCGAACACGACCATCTGGCTCGCGAGCAGGATGCGGAACACGCCGACGCGCCCGATGCGGTCGGAGAGCCAGGCCCACAGGATGCGCCCCAGCCCGTTACAGACGGAACTCGCGGCGATGAGCGTCGCGCCGTACTCCGCCAGCACCGCCGGCTCGACGCTGGGATCGGCCAGCCCCCAGACCTCCTGCAGGAGTTCGGACTGGAAGCTGATGACCGAGATGCCCGCGGCGATGTTGAAGAAGAAGACGATCCAGATGATGACGAACTGGCTGGACTTCAGGTATTGGCCCACCTTCGCCGGCTGCTTCCACGGCGCGACCTGGGCGGCCGGCGGGTCGTCGATGACGAAACTGCTGGGGATCAGGATGCACGCGAAGACGATCCCCAGCCACAGGAAGATCTGCGGGAGATCCCCCTCCGTCTGCAGCACCAGCAGCGGTGCGAGACCCTTGCTGAGGATGAGCGCGCCGATGCCGAAGCCCATGACGACGATGCCCGTGACGAGCCCCTTCCGGTCCGGGAACCACTTCGCGGCCGTGGTGACCGGCGTCACGTACCCGAGTCCGATGCCGATGCCCCCGATGAGTCCGTACCCGGCGTAGAAGAGGAGAATCGAGTCGATCCGGAGCGCGAAGCTCGCGATGACGTAGCCGCCCGCGAACAGCGTGCTTCCGATGAGGGCGAGCCGCCGGGGACCCACCTTGGGCAGCAACTGGCCGGCCCAGGCCGCGGCCGTCCCCAGAGAGAAGATGGCGATGCAGAAGGCGAGCGACCCCTGCGTGAACGTCCAACCTGCCTGCCGGACGAGCATCGTCTGGAAGAAGCTCCACGCGTAGACGGTGCCGAAGCAGACCTGCAGGACCGTGCAGAAGAAGGCGATCGCGACCCGGGGCGCCTTCCAGCCCTCGGCGGACACGTCAGTCCGTTCCCGAACCCGGATTCGACGCCGCGCCCGAGACCTCGCCCTTCACGGCGTGCAGCATGAGGCGCGCCATCTCCCCGATCTCGTCGTCGCGCCGCAGGACTTTCGCGTCGCTCGGCGCATCGGCATCGCGGCGCGCCAGCCCCACTACGTAGGAAAGCAGCTCCTCCAGCGGGGTCACGGCGAGCTTCACGAACCAGATCGAACCCAGGACGCCGACGATGAGGATGATGCAGATCAGGGCGATCTGCTGCCCCGTGGCGCGCTGGATCTTGAGCCGCACGAGGTCGAGGTCCATCCCCACGTGCACCGTACCGGCCTGGCCGGCCAGAATCGGGCTCCCGACCTCGACGAAATCGCCCATCCCCGGCAGGCTGCGTTCGATCGGCTCGGTCGTGTGCGGGTCGCTCTCCCGGATCACCTCCGGGACGCCGGGCACGAACGTGTGCGTCAGGATCTCGCCGGTGTCGCTCGTGATGTAGATGTACCGGATGCTCTGGATCTCGACGAACTGGTCGATGAGCGACTGCAGCGTGGCGAGGTTCCGGTTGAGAAGGATGTCCACGCTGGAGTCGGCGATGTTCTTGGCGATGTTCGCGCTGTTGCTCTCGTACTCCTCCTGCAACTGGCTCGAGACCGTGAGGATCGAGAGCGTGGAGGTGGCGGCGACGATGATGCCGAAGAGGACGAAGATGCCGAAGAGCGTCTTCCGGAAGAGCCTCTTGATCCGGATCTCGTGTTGCTCCGGCTGCGTCACGAGACCTGGTCGCCCGTCGTCGCGTCCACGCCGAACTTGGCTTCCCAGTCGCTGAGGGTCACGAAACGGCCATCCTCCACGACGGTGTAGTAGACGCTCTGCAGTCCCTGACGCCGGTCGGGCCCGAACGATACCCGTTCACCGATCCCGAGGTCGTAGTTGCGCACGGAGAACACCGCGTCGTTCAGCTTGCTGCGCTCGGGGGCGCCGTCGATCCGACTCAGGATTTCCGTGAGCAGTTTTGCGTCCAGGTATCCCTCGAGGCTCGTGAAGCTGTACGGGAACGGGTCGTAGGGTTCCACGACGAGTTCCTCCGGCACCTGGGGATCGTAGCGGTCCATCAGATCGCGGTACTCGGGCACGGCCGGGATCGACGTGTCCTCGTAGCTGGGCACGACCTGCGAGTTCACGAGCCACGGCGTGTAGTACGCCGGATCATCGCTGCTCGCATCCATGAGAAGAGCCAGCAGGTTCTCGCTTCCCACGAAGGAGAGGTTGGCGATGGGCACGTGCAGCCCCAGGTCCATCGCGTCGCGGGCGAAGGCGGCGCACGCCGCGTAGGCGCCGACACAGATCACGGCGTCCGGAGAGGCCTCCTGCAGAATCTCGACCTGCGGCCGCATCACGCTCGTGAACTGCGTGCCCCGCCGGTAGGTCGCCTCGCCGGCGATCGTCTCTCCGTGCCGGGCCAGCGCCGCTCTCACGCCGGCCCAGCCGCTGCGCCCGTAGGCGTCGGCCTGGTAGAAGACCGCGATTCGGCGGCGCCCGATGCGAATGAAGTTGTCGACGAGTCCCGCCGTCTCCTGGCCGTAGGAGGCGCGCAGGTTGAAGGCGAACTCCCCGTACGGCGGCTCGCGCTGCGGCTGGGCGCCCGTGAAGGGGAAGAAGATGTACATCTGCTGGTCCTGGAACTTCTTCAGGAGCGGCAGGACGCGGGTGACGGTCGGCGTGCCGACGTAGCCGAACAGCAGGAAGACCTCGTCTTCCAGCATCAGCTTGAGCGTGTTCTCCACGCACGGATCGGGCTGGTAGCCGTCGTCGTAGAGCTTGGGGACGATCCGCCGGCCGTTGACGCCGCCCTGCTCGTTGACCTGCCCGAAACAGGACATCGCCCCGCGATACAGTTCGGTGCCCAGTCCCCGGGAGGGCCCGGAGAAGGCCGCGGACACGCCGAGAAGGATCTCGTCGTCGGGCTGCGCGCCCTGCCTTCCGCTCCAGCGCAGGCCGGGAGCGAGCGGGCGCGTGGAGGCGCCGAGCGATGTGGCGAAAGGCGCGCCGAGCAGACCCGCGAGCCCGGCGCGGATTGCGGAGCGGCGCGTCAGGAGTCTGCCCGGCGGCGGCGCTTCCCGGGCCGGCTCGCGGTCCGGGACCGGCGGTCCGTCGGAAGGCTGCGTCCCTTTTCGGCTTCCGGACAATACCCTCTCCTTGCCTGCGTCGGTGGCCGTCCGCGTCGCCAAGGCCGGTCCATCGCGGGGCAACCGACCGGCATCAGAGTTTATTCGCAAGTACATTCATCTTCAACCTGAAGCCCCGTTCTCCGGTCGATCCGGGGCTCCGGATTCGATACGTTGCCCACGGAAAGACAACTCTTCGCGGTCTCGATGAGGTCCACCATGTCCAGCCTTCCGCATCTCGATTCCTTCGGCGCCCGCGCTTCGCTGCACGCTCACGGCGGCCCCGTCGCGATCCGCGACCTGCGGGCCGTCGCCTCCGCCACCGGGAGCGACCTGTCGCGTCTGCCGTTCTCGATCAAGGTGGTGCTGGAGAACCTGGTCCGGCACGAGGACGGACAATCGGTGACGGCGGAGGACATCGCCGCCATCGCGGGGTGGGACGCGCAGGCCACGCCGGGGCGGGAACTCTCCTTTCGGCCCGCGCGCGTGCTCCTGCAGGACTTCACCGGCGTGCCCGCCGTCGTGGATCTGGCCGCGATGCGCGACGCGATGGCGGAACTCGGTGGCGACCCCGCCTCGATCAACCCGCTGATGCCGTGCGAACTCGTCATCGACCACTCCGTGCAGGTGGACTCGTTCGGCTCGGCGCGGTCGTTCCTCATCAACGCGGAGCGGGAATTCGAGCGGAACCACGAGCGCTACGCCTTCCTCCGCTGGGGCCAGACGGCGTTCGACAACTTCAAGGTCGTCCCGCCCGGGACGGGGATCGTGCACCAGGTGAACCTCGAGTACCTGGCCCGGGTCGTGTTCGACGACGCGACGGGAGGCGAGCGTGTGGCCTATCCCGACACCGTCGTCGGCACGGACAGCCACACCACGATGGTGAACGGCCTCGGCGTCCTCGGGTGGGGCGTGGGCGGCATCGAGGCCGAAGCGGCGATGCTGGGGCAGGCGCTCTCCATGCTCGTCCCGCGCGTGCTCGGCTTCCGGCTCCGCGGCCGGCTCCCGGACGGCGCCACCGCGACGGACCTCGTCCTCCGGGTGACCGAGGTTCTCCGCGGCGCGGGCGTCGTCGGCAAGTTCGTCGAGTTCTACGGACCGGGGCTCGCCGGTCTGTCGCTCGCCGACCGGGCGACGCTCGGCAACATGTCGCCCGAGTTCGGCTCCACCTGCGCGATCTTCCCCATCGACGCGGAGACGCTCGCCTACCTTCGCTTCACCGGCCGCTCCGACGAGCAGGTGGCGCTCGTCGAGGCCTACGCACGGGCCCAGAGCCTCTTCCACGATGCGGACACTCCGCCGGCGGAATACAGCGACCACGTGGAGCTGGACCTCTCCACGGTCGAACCGGCGATCGCGGGCCCGAAGCTGCCGCAGCAGCGCGTGCCGCTGTCGGAGAGCAAGCCGCGCTTCCTGGACGCGCTCGACGGGCTGAAGGGGCCGGGCACGGGGGGCGGCGGCCTCACGCAGATGACGGGCTGGTCCGGCGATGCGGGTGACGGCGGCGTGGCCGTGGCCGAAGCCCCGGCCGGCGTCGCCGTGCGCCTGACGGACGAACAGGGCGAGTCGCACGAGTTCTCCCTTCACGACGGGTCCGTGGTCATCGCCGCGATCACGAGTTGCACGAACACGTCGAATCCGTCCGTCATGGTCGGTGCGGGCCTCCTGGCCCGGAAGGCCGTCGAGTCGGGTCTCAGGCAGCGTCCGTGGGTGAAGACGAGTCTCGCTCCCGGCTCGATGGTCGTGACGGAATACCTCAACGAGGCCGGCCTCATGCCGTACTTCGAGCAGCTCGGCTTCCACGTCGTGGGCTACGGCTGCACGACCTGCATCGGGAACTCCGGACCGCTCCCGGCCGAGATCTCGGGCGCGATCCGGGAGAACGATCTCGTCGCCTGCTCCGTCCTCTCCGGGAACCGGAACTTCGAGGGCCGCATCAGCCCCGATTCGCGAGCCAACTACCTCGCCTCGCCTCCCCTCGTCGTCGCGTACGCGCTCGCAGGCCGGATGGACATCGACCTGTACAGCGAGCCGCTGGGAACGAACGACCGGGGCGAGGAGATCTTCCTGCGCGACATCTGGCCCAGCCAGGACGAAATCAACGAAGCCGTCCGCACCGCCGTGAAGACGGAGATGTTCCGCACCAAGTACGCGGAGGTGTACGCCGGCGACGAGCGCTGGAACGCGCTGGAGATCCCCGTAGGCGACCGCTTCGCGTGGGATGAGGCCTCGACCTACGTGCGCCAGCCGACCTTCTTCGCCGGGATGTCGAAGGAGGCCGCCGCCCCCGCGGACATCGAGGGAGCCCGCTGTCTCGCCCTCCTCGGCGACGCGGTGACCACGGACCACATCTCGCCCGCCGGGGGGATCGCGCCGACCTCGCCGGCCGCGGACTACCTCAGGGCACACGGGGTGGCGCTCCGCGACTTCAACTCATACGGAGCCCGCCGCGGGAACCACGAAGTGATGATGCGGGGGACGTTCGCGAACATCCGGCTGCGGAACCTGATGGTGCCGGGGGTGGAGGGCGGCTTCACCCGCCACGTTCCGAGCGGCGAGCAGATGACGATCTTCGACGCGGCGACGCGCTACCGGGAGGAGGGGACGCCGACCATCGTCATCGGCGGCGCGCTCTACGGATCCGGCTCGAGCCGCGACTGGGCGGCCAAGGGCCCCTTCCTGCAGGGCGTAAAGGCTGCCATCGCCGTGAGCTACGAGCGCATCCACCGTTCGAACCTCATCGGCATGGGGATCCTGCCCCTGCAGTTCCGCGACGGGGAGACGGCCGCGACGCTGGGACTCACCGGCAATGAGACCTTCCGCATCGAGGGGATCGCGGACGGGCTGCGGCCGAAGGACCCGATGCGGGTAACGGCGACCGCGGACGATGGAGCGGAGGTGCGCTTCGAGGCCATCGCGCGGCTGGATACGGAGGTCGAGGTCGACTACTACCGCAACGGCGGCATCCTCCAGACCGTCCTCAGGCAGCAGCTGGCCTGAGCCGTCTCAGGACTCCTTGAGGGCAGCCTCGATCCAGCGGCGGTCGGCCTTCCGCAGGTGGTCGGGCACCGCGGGCCCGACGCGCTCCTCATCGTCGCGACTCCGGCCGCGCCGGATGCGGCGGGCGACGAGAAATCCACCGAGGAGGAAGGCGAGGCCCGGACCGGCGTAGACGATGAGGTTCATCCCCTCGGCCCGGGGCTTGAGGAGGATCCAGGGACCGTAGGCCTCGACGAACCAGGCCTCGATCTCCTCGGCGGTGCGGCCCTCCATCAGCATGGTGCGGATCACGTCCTGCATCTCGCGCGCGATGCGGGCCGACGACTCCGCGACGGACTGCTGGCGGCAGATGGGACAGCGCAGGGTGGCGCCGATCTCCGCCGTCCGCTGGTCGATCTCCGCAGTGCGGACCGGGTCGCCGGGGGCGGCCGGCCGCTCGATCCCGTCGAGGGCCCCGTCGACCGTCTGCGCAGCGGCGGGTGCGGCGAGCAGAGCCATCATGAGCGCGCCGCCGCGCCACGCCTGCGGCAGCCCGCGGCTCCACGCACGGCGCTCGGGACGCATCAGCTTCCCGCCGCTGCGCCGCCGCGGCGCGCCGCGAGCAGCGAATCCACGTTCCGCTCGACGAGGTCCCAGGTCACCGCGAGGTCGTGCCGCAGCGCGACGACGCCGTCGGCGCCGATGAAGTACGTCTCGGGCACCCCGTACACGCCGTATTCGATCGCGGTCAGGCTCCCCGGATCCGTGACGAGCGGCCACTCGCCGCCCAGCTTCTCGATGAAGCGCATCCCGTTCTCCGGCGTGTCCTGGAAGAGGACGCCGATGAGCGCGACCTCCTCCGGGTCGTACGTCTCGCGCAGCCGGACGAGCACCGGGTGTTCGCTGATGCATGGGATGCACCACGAAGCCCAGTAGTTGAGCACGACCACCTTTCCCTCGAAGTCGCTCAGGCTCACCGAGTCGCCCGGATTGTAGAGGTTCGCGAGCCGGAATGCGGGTGCCTCGCGTCCCTCGAGGGCGGACGGAAGCCGCCGCTGATCCTGCCCCAGCCCCCAGTAGAGGAGCGCGAGGACGGGCAGGGCCGCCGCGGGCAGGGCCCACCGCCACCAGCCCGTCATGCCGCGGCCGCCGGATCGGCGAGCAGCTCGGCCCCCGCCGCCCGCACCCGGCTGCGGCCCCACGGCCAGATCGCGATCAGGGCGCCCACGCCGATGATCATTCCCCCGATCCAGAGCCACACGATCCCCGGGTTCACGATCGCCCGCACCGTCGCGTGGTCTCCGTCCTCCGGGTCCACCGCCATCAGCGTGAGATAGAGATCGCTCGTGAGCGAACTCTTCACGGCGGGTGTCGCAATGTTCTGTCCCGTGGCCTTGTAGAAGTTGATTCGGGGCCGTTCCTCGCCGATCCCCCGTCCATCGCGGTAGGCCGCGAAGGTCGCGCCGATGACGAAGCGGTGCGGTTCCTCGTGCGCCCACACCTCGATGAGTTCCACCTCGTAGTCCTTGATCGCGAGCCGCTCTCCGGGCCGGAGCGTCATCTCCCGTTCGGTCTTCCACGTCCACGAGACGGAGATCGCGAGCGCGATGACGATGACGCCCACGTGCACGACGTAGCCCCCGTAGCGCTGGCCCGTGCGCGAAAAGAGATCCCGTAGCGCCCCGAGGTACGACCGTTCCGCGATCCTCCTCCGCGCGGCGATCCCCTTCCGGAACTCCTCCGCGATCGTCGTGAGCACGAAGGCGGCGAAGGCGATCGTGAGGATGGGAAGGAAGTACCCGATGCCGAGGGCGAAGGCGATGAGCCCGGCCGCGGCGCCGACGATCGCCGGCCACGCGAACGACCGCTCCAGCTGCTTCCGCCCCGCGCGCCGCCACGGGAGCGCCGGCCCCACCCCCATCAGGAAGATGAGCGCCAGCCCGATCGGGCTCGCGACCTGGTCGAAGTACGGCGGCCCCACGCTGATCCGGTCCCCCCGCAGCGCCTCCACGACGAGCGGCCACATCGTGCCCAGGAGGACCGTGAAGGTAAAGCCGACGAGGAGGAGGTTGTTGAGGATGAAGGCGGATTCGCGCGAGGCGGGGCTCTCCACCTGGCCCGGCGCCCGCAGCCGGTTGCCCCGCCAGCCGATGAGCGCGAGCGAAACGATCGCCACCACCGCGATGAAGGCGAGGAACGCGGGCCCGATGGCGCCCTCCGTGAAAGCGTGCACGGAGTCGATGACGCCCGACCGGGTGAGAAACGTCCCGAACAGGGTGAGGAGGAACGTCCCGATCATCAGCGTGAGGTTCCACGTCTTCAGCATCCCCCGCCGCTCCTGGACCATCGCGGAGTGCAGGAAGGCGGTCGCCGTGAGCCAGGGGAGGAAGGACGCGTTCTCCACCGGATCCCACGCCCACGCGCCGCCCCAGCCCAGCACCTCGTAGGACCACCAGCCTCCGCCGATGATCCCCATGGTGAGGAAGGCCCACGCCGCGACCATCCAGCGGCGTGCGTCCCGGAGCCAGCGCGCTTCGACGTTCCCCCGGAGCAGCGCCGCGATCGCGAAGGCGAAGGGCACCGTCATCCCGACGAAGCCGAAGTAGAGCATGGGCGGGTGCAGGCCCATGAGCGGGTGATTCTGGAGGAGAGGATTGGGTCCCGGGCCGTTGGCCGGCGCCGGGTCCACGATGCCGAACGGGTTCGCCGCCCCCGCCAGGAGTCCGAAGAAGAAGAGCTGGACGACGCCGATGACGCCGAGGACGAGCGGGGTGGTGCGGAGGCCGTGCGCGAGTCCGCCGCCGAGCGCGGTCAGCGGTTCCCCGGCCGCCCGCAGCGCCCCGAACTCGCGGCGCCGGGTGAAGGCGAAGAGCGCGCCGTAGCCGGCGAGGATCCAGCCCCAGAAGAGGATCGATCCCTCGAGGCTGCTCCAGAGCGAGATCGCGGTGTAGTAGGTCGGCGTCTCGCGGCTCCCCACGCGCGCTACGTACTCGACGCTGAAGTCGTGCGTGAGGAGGGCGATCTCCATCACGAGCATTCCGCCCGACATTGCGAAGAAGGCGAAGTAGGCGGCGCGGCGGGCCAGCGCCGCGGACACCTCGTCGCCGGAGCGGGACAGCCCGGCCCAGCCGCCGGCGACCGTGGCCACCACCGCAGCCAGGAGCGCCGCGATGACGGACGCGTAGCCGAGCGTGCTCAGCATGCGGCGGCTCTGTACAGCTTCACCGGGTCGTCACCAGGTCTCAGGAATCTTCGAGGAGAGACTTGTAGACCTGGCCCGCGTCGCCCGCGTGCTCCGGAGGGGCGTACTCGTTCGAGTGTTTGACCATCAGGTTCGTGGCGCGGAAGACGTCATCCTCCCCGTACGCCCCCTCGACGACGACGCCCATGCCCGGCTGGAACATGGCGGGGGGCGCGCCCGTGCTCTCGACGGAGATCTCGGTCTCCCCTTCGCTGATGACAAAGCGCAGTTCGGCGGCCTCCGGGTTCCAGTCCACGCTCCCCGGCTTGACCTGGCCCCCGAGGCGGATCGGCTGATCCACGATCTCGACTCCGCGGGCCTCCAGCTCGGCAGGCGTGAGGAAGAACACCATGTTCTCGTTCAACCCGCCCGCCGCGAGCACCGTGATCGCTACGGCGATCGCCCCGAGCCCCGCCAGCATCCAGAGTTTCCGTCTCAACGTTCCCTCGCTTTGCAAAACCATCCTGCGGAATGCCTCGCAAGATGCAGCCTCCGGCCCAACCCTGCCACGGGAAGCGCCGATGGCGTTCCGCGCCGGTCCGTTTCCCGCCGGACAGGTGGACATCCCGTCGTTGCGCGGCGAGCTTGCGCGCCCATCATCGAACGAGAGGCGACGTCAAGCCCGGCGCCGACGCCGGGGACGGGGAATGGCAACGTGAGGACATGTGTGGGGCCGCTGCGCCGTGTGAGCGCCGTTTGCTTCGCGCTGGTCGCGAGCACCCAATGAGCGGGGTTGTGACGTGCCCGCGCTGCGGGAGCGCTGCGTCGGGCAACTTCTGCGCAGAGTGCGGGGCTCCTCTCGTCCAGCGCGCGGCCTGTCCGGTCTGCCAGGCGCCGCTCCGGCAGGACGCGCTCTACTGCACCGCATGCGGTGCGCCCGTGGGCGCTCCGCCGCGGAAGCCTCGCTCGGCCCTGCTCCCGTGGGCCCTCTCCGGCCTCGCGCTGGTGGCCTTCTCGGTGATGATCGCGGTGCTCGTCCAGCGCGGAAGCGTGACGCGGATCGGAGACATGACGATGACCGGCGGCCTTCCCGGCGAGATGCCGAGCGGCCCCGCAGCGGCCCCGGCGGGGGACGGCGCCGGGGGAGCCGGCATGCCGAGCATGGAGGAACTTGCCGCCATGGGCCCCCGCGGGGTCGCGGACCGCCTCTTCGAGCGCGTGATGCGCGAACACGAGGGCGGCGACTTCGAGCGCGCCGCCTTCTTCATCGACATGGCGTTGCAGGCTTACGACGCCGTCCCTCCGGAAGAGACCGATGCGGACTCCCGGTTCCACGTCGGCCTCCTCCGTCTCCTCATGGGAGAGTCCGGCCTCGCGCGGGAAATGGCGGATGAGATCCTCGCCGCGGAGCCGGAACACCTGCTCGGACTCCTGCTCGCGGCGCGCGCGGCCGACTTCGAGGGGGACGCGGGCGCGGCGGAGGCGTTCAGGGACCGAATCCGGACCCGGGTGGAGGAGGCGGGAGGAATTCCCGACCTCCCCGAATACCAGGCCCATCGGACGCTGATCGAGGGCGTGCTGCGGGCGGACGGCGGAGAAGGCGAGGGCGGCGCGTGACCGGCTCCGGCGCGAACGGAAGCACGCCCGCACAGGCCGTGAGCGGCCGAATGGCCGAACTGCGCGACGAATTCATCGATTTCATCTCCCAACTCGTGCTCGAGGAGTCCCCTTCCACCGAACCGGAGGCCCAGCGCGGGATCCGCGCGATCCTCACGGAAACCCTGGACGACATCGGCTTGGAGGTGGAGCACATCCCGGGACAGGCGAGCGGCGGCCACCTGCTGGCGCGGAGCCCCGGGGCTGCGGGCGGACGGGCTGCGGCGGATGGGCCCGCGGAGGGCGGGGCACAACTTCTCGTGGGGCACATGGACACGGTGTGGCCCATCGGCACGCTGCGGGAAATGCCCGTGCGGGTGTCCGACGGGCGCCTCTCGGGTCCCGGCGCCTTCGACATGAAGACCGGACTCGCGATCGGCGTGTTCGCGCTGCGGGCGCTCCGGGACCTCGGGCTGGACGCCGGCGTCGCACCCGTCTTCTTCATCAACTCGGACGAGGAGATAGGAAGCCCCGAGTCCGAGCCGGTGATTCGCGATCTGGCGCGCGGCGCGTCCCGGGCCTTCGTCCTCGAACCTGCCCTGGGCCCCGGCGGCCGGCTCAAGACGCGGCGCAAGGGGATCGGCCAGTACCACGTAGAGGTCGAAGGGCGAAGTTCGCACGCGGGACTCGCCCCGGAAGAGGGGGCGTCGGCCATCCTCGAACTCGCCCACACGATCCGGACGATCGATCGGCTGGGCGACGCGGCCGCCGGGACGACGGTGAACGTGGGCCTGATCGGAGGGGGGTCGCGCCCCAACGTGGTCGCCGCGACCGCGAACTGCGAGGTGGACGTACGCGCGTGGACGGCCGCGGAGGCCGATCGGATCCGCGAGGGGATGTTCGGGCTGGAGCCCGCCGTGCCGGGGACGCGGATCAAGGTCACCCAGGTGGCGGGCCGGGGGCCGCTGGAGCGGACTCCGCGCAACGTCGCGCTCTGGGAACGGGCGCTCCGGGTAGCGGACGAGATCGGCCTCGAACTCCGGGAGGGATCGGCGGGCGGCGGCTCGGACGGTAACTTGACGAGCCAGTACACGGCGACGCTCGACGGGCTGGGGGCGGTGGGCGACGGCGCCCACGCCCGACACGAGTTCGTGTGGATCGACCGGGCCGTGGAGCGCGTCGCGTTGCTGGCGGGGCTGATCGCGGCCCCGTAGCGGCGGCGCGCCGGAGAAGCTTCGAGAGGCGGCTTCGACGAGATGTTCTTTCGACAGGTTTTCGACGATACGCTCGCGCAGTACGCGTACCTGATCGGGTGCCAGCGTACCGGAGACGCGATCCTCTTCGATCCGCAGCGCGACATCGACCGCTACGTGGATCTGGCGGCGAGCGAAGACCTGCGGATCGTCGGCGTGGCCGAGACGCACATTCACGCCGATTTCCTCTCCGGCGCGAGGGAGTTCGCCGAACGCTTCGGGATCCGGCTTTATCTCTCGGATGAGGGCGGCCCCGACTGGCGGTACGAGTGGGCCCGCGACGGGGCCTACGACCACGTGCCGCTCCGGGATGGCGACGGTTTCCGGATCGGAGAGATCGAGTTCCGGGCGCTGCATACGCCGGGACACACGCCGGAGCACCTGTCGTTTCTCGTTACGGACCGGGGTGCGGGGGCCAACGAGCCCATGGGCCTCCTGTCGGGGGACTTCGTCTTCGTGGGTGATCTCGGCCGGCCGGATCTGCTCGAGACGGCGGCGCGGGTCGCTGGAGCGATGACGCCCGCCGCGCGCCGGCTGTACGGCTCGGTCCGCAGCTTCCTCGACCTGCCCGACTACCTGCAGGTCTGGCCGGCCCACGGCGCCGGCTCCTCGTGCGGGAAGGCGCTCGGGGCCGTGCCGGAGACCACCGTCGGCTACGAGCGACGCTTCAGCCCGGCGATCGCGGCGGCGCTGAAAGGGGAGGACGCGTTCATCTCCCACATCCTCGAGGGGCAGCCCGAACCGCCGATGTACTTCGCCCGCATGAAGCGGGACAACCGCGACGGGGCCCCGGTGCTGGGCGGGCTTCCGCGACCGCCGCGAGTCTCGCCGCGGGAGGCGGCGTCTTGCGCCCGGACGGGTTCGAACGCCCGGGAAGTTGTCATCGACACGCGTCCGGACCGGTCGGCGTTCATGGCGCGGCATCTCCCGGGATCGGTGTACGTCCCGCTCACGAAGTCGTTCTGCACCGCGGCGGGCTCGGTCCTCCCGGAGGGCGCGGCGGTCACGCTCGTCATCGATGAGACGGATCTCGAGTGGGCTGTGCGGCGTCTGGTGCGGATCGGGTTCGACGACGTGAGGGGCTTTGTGGAGCACGAAACGCTCGAACGGTACTTTGACGAGGGCGGGCCGGCGGCCGCGATCCCGGAGATCGACCTCGACGCGGCGAGCCGGCTCTCGGAAGATGGGACGGGCGACGTCCTCGACGTCAGATACGCATCGGAGTACGCGGCGTCGCACCTGCCCGGAGCGGTAAACGCGTCCTATACTCGGCTGCCCGACTACGCGGACCGGCTGCCGTCGAACGGTTCGCTGCTCGTACATTGCCTTAGCGGCGCGCGGGCCGCGGTGGCCGCGAGCTACCTGGCCCGCGAGGGGCGCGACGTCCACTACATCAACGACCTGTTCACCGCGTACGCGGGATCGCTGGAAACCGGAGGACCCTGATCATGGTCACAGTCATGAAGATCCGTTCACTGGCCGCCACCTTCGCCGCCTTCGCGGCCTTTGCCGTCCTCGTAGGGGCGGCCGCCCCCGGGGCGCTCGCCGCGCAGGGGTTCGGCAGTGCGGTCGTCGTCGTAGAGGATGAAGTCCTGGTGGGGGAGCCCACCTCCGAACGCGAGCCCGGAAGCGTGCGCGTCTTCCGTGCCGGAGCCTGGACGGAAGTTCAGGCGTTGTACGCACCGGAAGCCGTTGTGCGAGACCGCTTCGGAGTGGCGCTCGCGGACGCCGGTTCCTGGTTGTTCGTGGGCGCGCCGGGGGCGGGCGCCGTGCACGTGTACGAGCGCGGGTCCGAATGGTTGCACGCTGGCGAGATTCCTTCTCCCGGCCTGGAGGAGTTCGGGCGCTTGCTTGCCGCCGGGGACGAACACCTCCTCGTGGCGGCCACGGACGGCTCGAGCGGGCAGGACATCGTCGTCGCCTTCCGGCGCGCCTACGGCGGTGGCTGGGAAGAGGAAGCCCGCCTCGCGGCGGACCGCGGCTCGACGGGGTTCGGGGCCTCCGTCGCGCTGGAGGGAGACCACGCGCTGATCGGCGCGCCACGGACCGACGAAGGTCGCGGCGAGGCGTACCTGTTTCGCTTCGACCGGGGCACGGGATGGGAACAGGTAGCGCAACTGGGCGCCGATGAAGGGGAAGCCGGGCGGGCCTTCGGCTTGGCCGTGGCGTTCGCGGACGACGAGGCGCTGGTCGGGGCGGCCGGACAGGACGAGGGGCTCGGCGCCATCCACCGGTTCGCCAGGGACGAGGCCGGCGAATGGCAGTCCGCCGGCACGATCGGGCCCGGCAACGAGGCGCCCACCGGGTTCGGCGCCGCTCTCGCCGTGGACGGCGATGTTGCCTGGGTTGGCGCACCCATGGCCGACTACGGCGGGGGCCTCGTATACCGCCTGGAACGGGCCGAGGATGGCTGGACGGTCCAATACGGGTGGGAGATGCCGGGCCGCGAGCCTGCCCCGGCAGGCCGCGTCGTTGCGGCTGGCGGCGGCCGCGTAGTCGCGGGTCTGCCCACGGACGACTTCGGGGCCGGATCGGTCATCGTCCGGGGCCCCGGGGTGTCCACGACAGTCCGGCTGGTGAGCGAGCAGGTGGGGCTCTCTTCGATCTCCGGCGGACAGATCGACTGCGAGGAGGGGCTCGCCGAGGGCTTCGACTGCGACCGCGTGGATCTCCTCTCCTTCATCCCCCGGGAAGAACTCGGCGCCCCCCGCGGCGTCCGGCTCAACGACGTGTGGGGCTGGACCGATCCGTTGACGGGACGGGAATACGCGCTCGTGGGCCGCATGGACGGAATCGCGTTCGTCGACGTCACCGACCCGTTCAACCCGCGGTATCTCGGCAACTTCGCGAAGACTCCGGGCACCCGGTCCAACACCTGGCGCGATATGAAGGTGTTCAGGGACCACATGTTCGTCGTGGCGGACGGGGCGGGGCAGCACGGGATGCAGATCTTCGATCTCACCCAACTCCGGGATGTCACGTCGCCGCAGGAGTTTGAACCCACCGCGCTGTACGAGGACGTTGCCTCCGTCCACAACGTCGCGATCAACGAGGAGACGGGCTTCGCCTACCTGGTGGGTGCCTCCGGCGGCGGGGAGACGTGCGGCGGCGGATCGCACATCGTCGACATCAACGACCCGCTCAATCCGATGTTCGTCGGCTGTTTCGCCCACCTGAACACCGGGCGCCGCAACACCGGGAACTCGCACGACACGCAGTGCGTCGTCTACCACGGCCCGGACGAGGACTACGCGGGCCGCGAGATCTGCGTGAACGCGAACGAGACGGCGATCTCGATCGCGGATGTCACGGACAAGTCGAACCCCGTCGCGGTGGCGCGGGCGGAGTACCCGAACGTGGCCTACGCGCACCAGGGCTGGCTCACGGAAGATCACGCGTACTTCTACTCCAACGACGAACTCGATGAGGTGAGCGGGCAGGTGGACCGGACCCGGACCCTCGTGTGGGATCTGCGCGACCTCGACGATCCCCTCCTCGTGCGCGAGTACTACAGCGCGACGAGCGTCACGGACCACAACCTCTACGTGCGCGGCGACCGTCTCTACATGTCGAACAACCGCGCCGGGCTGCGCGTGCTCGACATCAGCGATCCCGAGAACCCGACGGAGGCCGGGAGCTTCGACACCACGCCCTGGAGCGAGGACGCCGCAGGCTTCGACGGGACGTGGAGCGTCTATCCGTACTTCGAGAGCGGGACGATCCTCCTCTCGAGCCGGCGCGAGGGGCTGTTCCTCGTAAAGCCGCGGACCGAACGACTTGTCCCCTAGCTCTCCGCCCGTCCGCCGGGCCGACGCGCCCCCCTCGAGCTGAGGGCGGGCGCTTCCGGTCATGTGTTCCGTCCTCGGCATCTTCGAGATCGAACCCGGCGCAACGGGCCTCCGCCGCCGGGCGCTGGACCTTTCGCGGCGCCAGCGGCACCGGGGCCCGGACTGGAGCGGCATCTACTCGGGCGAGCGGGCCATCCTCGCCCACGAGCGGCTCTCCATCGTGGACGTGGAGAGCGGCGCGCAGCCCCTCTTCGGGCCCGGCCGCGCGACGGTGCTCGCGGTCAACGGGGAGATCTACAACCACCTGGAGCTGGAGCGGGGCGTGGCGCGCGGCCATCCGTTCCGGACCCGTTCCGACTGCGAGGTCATCCTCGCACTGTACGAGGGGCGACCCGATGACCCCGCTGAGTGGCTCAACGAGCTGAGCGGGATCTTCGCCTTCGCCCTCTACGACGAGACGCGCGACCGCTACCTGATCGCGCGCGATCCCATCGGCGTCATGCCGCTCTACACGGGGCGAGATGCGGAGGGGCGCTTCTACGTGGCCTCCGAGATGAAGGCGCTCATCGACACCTGCCCGGAGATCCACGACTTCCCGCCGGGGCACATGCTCGACAGCCGCGAGGGCGATGGCCGGCCCGTTCCGTACTATCGGCCGGGGTGGCGCGACTACGAGGCCGTGGCGGACGGTCCGGCGGATCCCGAGCAGGTCAGGGAGGCGCTGGAGGAAGCGGTCCACCGGCAGCTCATGTCGGACGTGCCGTACGGTGTGCTCCTTTCGGGCGGCCTCGACTCGTCGATCATCTCGGCGCTGGCGATGAAGTTCTCCCGCCGCCGGGTCGAGTCGGACGACACGGAGGAGGCGTGGTGGCCGCGGCTCCATTCCTTCGCGATCGGGCTCGACGGGGCTCCGGATCTGGAGGCGGCGCGGGCCGCGGCGGAGGCGATCGGCACCGTGCATCACGAGATCGTCTACACGCTGCAGGAGGGACTCGACGCGGTCTCCGACGTCATCCGGCACCTGGAGACGTTCGACGTGACGACGGTGCGGGCCTCCACGCCGATGTACCTCATGGCCCGCCGCATCAAGGCGATGGGGATCAAGATGGTGCTCTCGGGGGAGGGCGCCGACGAGGTGTTCGGGGGGTATCTCTACTTTCACAAGGCGCCCGACGCGCGAGCGTTCCACGAGGAGACGGTCCGCAAGCTCGACCAGCTCCACAAGTACGACTGCCTGCGGGCGAACAAGTCGATGGCGGCGTGGGGAGTGGAGGCGCGGGTGCCTTTCCTCGACCGCGAGTTTCTCGACGTGGCGATGGCCCTCGACCCGGAGTCGAAACGGCCGGCGGACGGGCGCATGGAGAAGCACATCCTGCGCGAGGCGTTCGAGGGGCTCCTCCCGGACGAGATCCTCTGGCGCCAGAAGGAACAGTTTTCCGACGGCGTGGGCTACTCCTGGATCGACAGCCTGAAGGAGATCGCCGAAGGCGAGATCAGCGACGGACAGCTCGCCCGGGCGGCGGCGCGGTTCCCCACGAACACGCCGCTCACGAAGGAAGCGTACCTCTACCGTTCGATCTTCGCGTCGCACTTCCCCGGCGAGCCCGCGGTGCGCTGCGTCCCCGAGGGCCCGAGCATCGCCTGCAGCACCCCGGCCGCCATCGCCTGGGACCCCTCCTTCGCCGGCATGGCCGACCCCTCCGGCCGAGCCGTGCAAGGCGTCCACACCCACAGCTACTGAACGTCGCGCGACCTGCATTCAATTCACGCCATGAATGATTATCATTCACCGCGTGAATGAATTTCCTCCGGGCTGTGTCTCGGCGGCCCCGCGATCGGGGTGAGCGTTCATTGGGCAGGGAGCTGAGATGAGGACCTCGCGAGAAAGACACTGCGGGCACGGTCTGGCACCCGTGCTCGCCGTGTTTGCGGTGATGTCGACCGTCTCATCCGGCGTCGCGCAGGTGCGCTGCGAGGGCGGTACGGCTGACGGGTTTCCGTGCGATCGCGTGGATCTGCTCGCCGTCCTCACGCCCGAGCAACTCGGTGCCGGCGGGGACACCCTGCTCAATGACGTGTGGGGGTGGACGGATCCCGAGACGGGGAAGGAATACGCGATCGCCGGACGAACGAACGGGACGGCGTTCGTCGACGTCAGCGACCCGCTCCGGCCGCGTTACGTGGGCGACCTACCCGCGACCGCAGGCAGCGAACCCAGCCAGTGGCGCGATGCCAAGGTGTTCCGGGATCACCTGTTCGTCGTCGCGGGAGGGCCGGTTCGCCACGGCATGCAGGTCTTCGACCTGACGGGGTTGCGGCACGCGCCGGAAGCGCGGGAATTCGCGCCTGCAGCCACGTACGAGGGGATCGAGTCGAGCCACAACATCGCCATCAACGAGGAGACCGGCTTTGCCTATCTGGTCGGCTCCGACGGGGAGGGCGAGACGTGCGGCGGGGGCTCGCACATGGTCGACGTCAACGAGCCGCTGAACCCCGTCTTCGCGGGCTGCTTCGCCCATCTCGACACGGGTCGCCGCGGCACGGGCTACACCCACGACGCGCAGTGCGTCATCTACCGCGGCCCCGACGAGGACCATCAGGGGCGGGAGATCTGCGCGGCCGGAAACGAGACCGCGTTCTCGTTCGCCGACGTCACGGACAAGGCGCATCCCGTCCCGCTGGCGGCTGCCTCCTATCCCGGCGTCGGATACTCGCACCAGGGATGGTTCAGCGAAGACCACCGCTACTTCTACGGCAACGACGAACTCGATGGACTCATACGGGAGCTGGACGGATCCCGCGTGCTCGTGTTCGACGTCAGCGACCTCGAAGATCCCGTCCTGCTGGACGAGTATTTCGGTCCAACCAAGGCCAGCACCCACAACCTGTACGTGCGCGGCGACCGGCTCTACATGGCGAACAATCTCGGCGGTCTCCTCGTGCTGGATCTCACCGATCCTGAGGCCCCCGTCGCCGTTGGCAGCTTCGATACCACTCCGTCCAGCGGGGACGAAGGAGGGTTCGGCGGGGCCTGGAGCGTCTATCCCTTCTTCGGGAGCGGGACGATCCTCCTCTCCAGCCGCCGCGAGGGCCTCTTCCTCCTGAGACTGACCACCGATCAGCCGAGCCGGGAGCTGAGATGAAGATCTTGCGAGAAGGAGATCGCGGGTACGCACTGGCCCGCGAGCGCGGGCGCGTCGAGGTCGTTTACGAGTACCGAACGATCAAACTCGAGAAGTCGAACGCCACGGTCACGAACGTCCTTGTCGGCGTCGATGCCGAGACCGGAGAAATTCTGACCTTGCCCGCCCAGTCGACGCCAAGACTCAGGGCGGCGAGGTGCGCGAAGTACGGCTGAGATCCCGCTCCTCTCGTTGCGGTTCCGCTCGTTTGGCGGACATCTTGCAACTGCTCACGATGCAAGAACTCCGACGGTAAAGGTGGAGCGATGATGTACCGCAGCCCGGCGATTCTCCCCCGTCTCGCGCTTCTCATTCTTCTTGGTTTGACCACCGCCGCACCCGTTGCCGCGCAGGAGGCGGTCTCCGTCGAGATCGCGCCGAGCGCGCTGTCGCTCGAGGTGGGGGAGGAGGCCACGCTTGAAGCCCGCGTCCTGGACGCGGACGGCAACGAGGTCGACGCCCCCGTCCTCTTCTTCCCGAGCTTCGCGGACGGTCGCAGCGGGAGCGCGCGCCGTAGCCTCGACGTGGACCGCGTCACGGGTCGGGTGCGGGCGGTGAAGGGCGGCGAGTTCCTCATCTCTGCGGTCGTGACCACCGCGCGGAACCTGCGCGCGGCGGCCGTAACGGTGAGCGTGGCCTATCCCCCGCTGGACCGGATCGACGTGATGCCTTCGGGCGGTTCGACGTATGTCGGCGTCGCGACGCGTCACCGGGCCACGCTGCTCGACACGGCCGAGGACGAGCGTGACGGCGAGATCCGCTGGTCCACCTCCGACGAGGGCGTCGCGACCGTGGATCGCTTCGGGATTCTCACGGCCCACGCGCCGGGGCAGGTTGTGTTGCGGGCCGAGGCGGAGGGCATCTCCGCGGAGGTCCCCTACGAGGTCAGGGAGAACCCCGCCGCGCGCCTGACGGTGTCGGGGAGCGCGGAACGGGCGCGGACGGGCGACGTGGTGCGTTTCGAGGCGATGGTCGAGGACGCGATGGGCGGCGCCGTGGCCGACCTGCCCGTCACCTGGACCGTGATGTCGGATCCCGCGATCGAAGCGACCGCGGACATTCCCCCGGCGGAGATCGATGAGCAGGGCCGGTTCGTGGCGTACTTCCCCGGCGTCTACACCGTCGTCGCGAACGTGCCGGGCCGAGCCGCGCGCACCTCGCTTGAAATCCATGCGCGACACGCCTCGCAGGAAATGACGTTCGTGGGGCAGGGACAGGTGAACAACGAGCGCACCTCGGATCTGTGGGTGTGGGAGGGCGTCGACGGGCGCGACTACGCGATCACCGGCACGCACGCGGCGGCCGGGGCCGTCTACTTCTGGGACGTGACGGATCCGGCGAGCCCCGTCCTCACGGATTCCGTCGTGGTCGATGCGCGCACGACGAATGACGTGAAGGTGAGCGAGGACGGGGAGATCTGCGTGATTTCCCGCGAGGGCGCCTCGAATCGCCGCAACGGGATCGTCATCCTCGACTGCCGGAACCCGCGGGACGTGACGACGATCTCCGTGTTCGACGACGAACTCACGGGCGGCGTGCACAACCTCTTCATCCACGAGGATCACGTGTACGCGGTGAACAACGGGCGCCGCTTCGACGTGATCAACATCGAGGACCCGGCCGGTCCGCACCGGGTGGGCCGGTTCGAACTCGATACGCCGGGGCACGCGATCCACGACATCTGGATCGTGGACGGGATCGCCTACACCTCGAACTGGGGCGACGGCGTCGTGCTCATCGACGTGGGTGGCGGCGACCGCGGTGGCTCGCCCTCCAACCCGGTCGAGATCGCGCGCTTCCGCGACATCGGCGGGCGCACGCACGCGGCCTTCCCGTACCGGAGTCCGACGGGGCGCTTCTACGTGTTCATGGGAGACGAGGCGGGGCGTCCGGGCTTCGACGGACAGGATCCGGAGCGCACGCCGCAGTTCATGTCGGGATACATCCACGTGGTGGACTTCACGGATCCCGACAATCCCGAGGAAGTCGCGCGCTACGAGATCCCCGAGGCGGGCTCGCACAACATGTGGATCGAAGACGACAAGCTCTACGCGGCGTTCTACAACGGCGGGCTGCGCGTACTCGACATCTCCGGAGAACTGAAGGGCAACCTGGGCGAGCAGGGCCGGGAGATCGCGCGCTACATGGCGTACGATCCGGACGGCGTGGTCGCGAACGCCCCCTTCACCTGGGGTCCGCAGATCCACAAGGGGAACCTCTTCTT
The DNA here is from genome assembly GCF_965261555.1 of Candidatus Palauibacter sp. Classification (GTDB taxonomy): domain Bacteria; phylum Gemmatimonadota; class Gemmatimonadetes; order Palauibacterales; family Palauibacteraceae; genus Palauibacter. The sequence goes on along the minus strand of NZ_OZ253465.1, from coordinate 3,554,739 downwards.
CGCGGAGTACTTCAGCGGGCTGTGGGCCGTGAAGCTCCAGCCGCGCCAGGAACTCGTCCCGTAGCGGCGTTGACCTCCGTACGAATATCCGGCCGGATCAACGGTATCGAGTGGTCCGGGGAGGTGGAGCCCCGGCTGCTCCTGTCGGATTTCCTGCGCTCCGCGGTCGGGCTCACGGGCACGCACGTGGGGTGCGAGCACGGGGTGTGCGGGGCGTGCACCGTGCAACTGGACGGGGAACCGGTTCGGGCCTGCCTCCTGTTCGCGGTACAGATCGACGGGCACGAGGTGACGACCGTCGAGGGGCTCGCCGAGGTGCAGCCGGGAGAGGCGATCGGCGTCGAGGATCTACACCCGATCCAGAGGGCGATGCACGAGGCGCACGGGCTGCAGTGCGGCTTCTGCACGCCGGGGATCCTGATGGCGGCGGAGGCGTTCCTGCGCGCGAACCCGGCGCCTTCGCGGGACGAAATCCGCGAAGCGGTGTCCGGGCACCTGTGCCGCTGCACGGGCTACCACAACATCGTGGAGGGGGTCGCGCTCGCGGCCGAGCGCCTCGCGGCGGACGGTCCCGCAGCCGACGAAGAGGGTGACGCATGAGTCGGGCGGGCGGGACGTGGGTCGGGGCGCGGGTGCCGCGCAACGAGGACGCGCGGCTGCTGACCGGCCGCGCGCAGTTCGTCGAGGACGTCGAGCCGCCGGGCGCGCTGCACGTTGCCTTCGTGCGGAGCGACCTGCCGGCCGGGCGGCTCCGCGGGTTCGATGTCGAGAGCGCGCGGGCGCACCCCGGCGTCCACGCCGTCTTCACCGCCGCCGACCTCGGTCCGCTCCTCCGGCCCGGCGCGGTGCTCGTGCCGCCGCCGCCGCTCGAAGGGCTGGTGTTCCACGCCCGCACGGCGCTCCCCCTCGTCCGCGAGCGGATCCGGCATCAGGGCGAGGCGCTCGCCATGATCGTCGCGGAGAGCCGCTACGTGGCCGAGGACGCGGCCCAGCTCGTGGAGGCGGACATCGAACCGTTCGATCCCGTCGTGGATCTCGGGCGGGCGCTCGATGACGACGCGCCGCGGATCCACGACGACCTCCCATCGAACCTCGCCGCGCACGTCCGACAGACGAAGGGGCACTATGCCGCCGCCCGCGCCCGGGCCGACCTCGTCCTGGAACGCCGCTTCTCCTACGACCGGGGGATCGGCGGCGCGATCGAGAACCGGGCCGTCGTGGCGGAGTGGGACGCGCGTGCCGACCGGCTGGAGGTGTGGGACACGACGCAGGCCCCCATTCCCGTCCGCAACGTCGTCGCCGCAGCCCTCGGCCTGTCGGAGTCGCAGGTCCGGTTCATCGCCCCCTTCGTGGGCGGCGGCTTCGGCCCGAAGATCATGTTCTACCCTGAGGAGATCCTCATCCCCTGGGCCTCGATCCAGCTGGGACGGCCCGTGAAGTGGGTCGAGGACCGGTACGAGAACTTCTTCGCCACCACCCAGGAGCGGGGACAACTGCACGAGGCGGAGATCGCGGTCACGCGCGAGGGCCGGATCCTGGGCGTGCGGGACATCTTCATCCACGACTCGGGAGCGTACGACCCCTACGGCCTCACGATCCCCATCAACACCCAGTGCACGCTTCTCGGGCCCTACCGCGTGCCGAACTACGAAAGCGAGTTCCGGGTCGCCTTCACGAACAAGCCGATCGTCACGCCGGTGCGGGGGGCGGGACGGCAGCACGGCGTGTTCGTCATGGAGCGGCTGCTCGACCTCGCGGCCCGCGGCCTCGGCCTCGATCCGGTCGAGATCCGCCGCCGCAACGTGATCGGATCGGACGAGTTTCCGTACAACCACGAGATCATGTACCAGGACTTCGCCCCGCTCCGCTACGACAGCGGGAGTTACGAGGCGACGCTGGAGGAGGCCGTCCGCCTGGTCGGCCACGAGACGTTCCCGCGGGAACGCGAGCGGGCGCAGTCGGACGGGCGCGCGGTCGGCGTCGGCGTCGTCAACTACGTGGAGGGGACGGGGATCGGCCCCTACGAGGGGGCTCGGATCACGGTCGAACCCGGCGGCACGGTCCGCCTCGCGACCGGCGTCGGGACCCAGGGCCAGGGACACTTCACCTCCTTCGCGCAGATCGTGGCCGATGCAATCGGCGTGGAGCCGTCCGACGTGCGGGTGGTGACCGGCGACACGAGCGACTTCCACTGGGGGACGGGCACCTTCGCGAGCCGCGGCGCGGTCGTCGCCGGCAACGCGATCCACGCCGCGGCCCTCTCCGTGCGCGAGAAGATCCTCAAGCACGCCGCGGAGGCGCTCGAAGTCGACCCCGATGACCTCGAACTCGCCGAAGGAGCCGCCCGCGTGCGGGGCGCCCCGGACCTTTCCGTCGATCTCGGCGCGCTTGCCTTGGCCGCCAACCCGCTGCGGGGGGCCGTGGAGCCGGGGACCGAGCCCGGGCTGGAGGCGACTTCGTACTTCGGCCCGCCGTACGGGACGACGGCGAACGGAACGCACGCCCTGGTCGTCGCCGTGGACCCCGAGACGGCGATGGTCGAGATCCTGCGCTACATCGTCGTGCACGACTGCGGGACGGTGATCAACCCGACGATCGTGGAAGGCCAGATCCACGGCGGCGTCGCAGCGGGGATCGGGAACGCCTTCTACGAGGAACTCGTGTTCGACGAGTTCGGCGGGACGAGCAACGCCTCCTTCATGGACTACCTCCTCCCGACCTCGACCGACGTCCCCCCGATCGAAACCGCACACCTGGAGACGCCTTCGACGCTGAACCCTCTCGGGACGAAGGGGGTGGGGGAGGGCGGCGCGATTCCCGTGGCGGCCGCCTTCGCGCAGGCCGTCGAGGACGCGCTGGCGGACCTCGCCCCGGGACTGGAGATCCTCGACATCCCGACGAGCCCCGGCCGTCTGTTCCAACTTCTGCGGGCGCACCCGAAGTGGTGTGCGGGGTCGCGGCCAGAGTCCTCGGGTGGTGCGTCGTGAAACCCCCACCCTTCGACTACGTGGCTGCGGCCGACCTCGACGAGGCGCTGGAGGCCCTCGCGGACACTTCCCTCGAGTCGCGCCCGCTTGCGGGGGGACAGAGCCTCGTGCCCATGCTCAACTTCCGTCTCGCGGCGCCGGAACGTCTCGTGGACCTGAACCGGGTCGAGGCGCTGTCGCGGATCGAAGAAACGGAGGACGGCGGCATCTGCCTCGGTGCCATGGTCCGGCATCGGCAACTGGAGTGCGATCCGCTGATCGCGCACCGGATTCCTCTCCTCGCGGAGGCGGCGCCCTTCATCGCGCATCCCCAGATTCGCTCGCGGGGCACGGTGGGGGGCTCCGTGGCCCACGCCGATCCAGCCGCAGAACTGCCCGCGGTCCTTCTCACGCTGGGGGCGCAGGTCCGGATCGCGCGCCGCCCGCGCAGTGGAGAGTCCGGCGCCCGGGTGGAGCGAACGCTCGATCTGGGTGACTTCTTCCTGGGACCGTTCTTCTCCGCGCTCGAGCCCGCTGAACTCCTGACCGCGATCGAGGTGCCCCCGTCCGCTCCCCGAGAGGGGACGGCCTTCGACGAGGTAGCCCGGCGCCGCGGCGACTACGCTCTCGCCGGCGTGGCCGCGCGGGTGCGGCTGGACTCCGGCGGGGTTTGCGACGACGCCGCCATCTCGCTCGTGAACGGGGGCTCCACGCCGTGCCTGATGCGGGAGGCCGCGCAGGCGCTCGTCGGTGAGGAGCCGACGCCCGAAGCGATCGAAGCCGCCGCGACCGCGTGCGCGGAAACCTCGGAACCCGCCGCCGACATGCACGCGAGCGAGGGATACCGCCGCCACCTGATCCGCGTCCTGACCACCCGCGTAGTGTCGCACGCGGCGGATCGCGCCCGGACTTGACCGGCCCCACGCTCTTCCATCCGCCCGCGGAGCGGTCGGATCGCGTAGCGGTGCTCTCGCGCGGAGCGTCCCGCACGTACGACGAACTCGAAGCGGCATCGCGGCTGTGGGCCCGACATCTGCTTGCCGCAGCCGGTGCCGCCGACCTGGACGGGGCCCGGATGGGGTTCCTCATGGAGCCGGGGTTCGAGTACGTGGTCACTCAGTGGGCCATCTGGCGCGCCGGCGGGATCGCCGTCCCCCTCTGTCCGGACCATCCCGCTCGCGAGATCGAATACGTGATCGATGACGCGGACTGCGCCGCGCTCATCGGAGCCGGAGAAACCGGACGCCGCATCGAGGGCCCCGCGCGGGAGCGCGGCATCCCGTTCCACGATGCATCCGACCCGGACGCGGGCGCCTCCGCGTTCGACGCACCCCACCCGGGCCCGCTTCCAGCCGTCGCGATTGACCGACCCGCGATGATCCTCTACACGAGCGGCACGACGGGACGCCCCAAGGGCGTCGTGACGACGCACGGCCAGATCGAGGCGCACATCCGGTCGCTGCTCGACGCGTGGAAGTGGGAGCGGGACGACCGCATCCTCCACGTCCTCCCCCTCCACCACACGCACGGGATCGTCAACGCCCTCTGCTGTCCGCTCCATGCGGGGGCCGCGGTGGAGTTCGGCGGGTCGTTCGATCCGGCGTCCACCTGGGAACGGCTGGCCTCGGGCGACATCAGCGTTTTCATGGCCGTGCCGACCATCTACGCGAAGCTCCTGCGCGCCTGGGATGCCGCGGAAGACGCCACCCGCCGGCGATGGTCGCAGGGCGTCCGCGCGCTCCGGCTGATGGTGTCGGGTTCGGCGGCCCTCCCCGTGCGCGCCTTCGAGCGGTGGGAGGAGATCACCGGGCACCGGCTCCTCGAGCGATACGGCATGACGGAGATCGGCATGGGGCTCTCGAATCCGTATGACGGCGAGCGGCGAGCGGGCACCGTGGGCCAGCCGCTCCCCGGCGTCGGCCTGCGCCTCGTGCGCCCGGCCACGGGACGCGTGCTCGCGGAGGGCGTGGAAGCGTTCGAGCCCGGAGAATCGGGCGAAATCCGGATCCGCGGCCCCATGGTGTTCTCCGAATACTGGCGGCGTCCCGAAGAGACCGCGGCCGCCTTCGTCGACGGGTGGTTCCTGACCGGAGATGAGGCGGTCCTCGAGGACGGCTACTACCGTCTTCTGGGGCGCCGCTCCGTCGACATCCTCAAGAGCGGCGGCTACAAGATCTCGGCGGTCGAGATCGAGGAACTCCTGCGCACGCACCCGGCCGTGAGGGACTGCGCCGTGGTCGGGATCCCCGACGAGGACTGGGGAGAACGGATCGCCGCCGCGGTCGTCCCCGAGCCCGGCGCGGAGCCGCGACCGGACTCGCTCCCCGAGCGGCTGGATCCGTGGGTCCGGGAGCGGCTCGCCCGCTACAAGGTGCCTCGCGCCTGGCGCCTGGTCGACGACCTGCCCCGCAACGCGATGGGCAAGGTGCAGAAGCCCGCCGTAAAGACGCTCTTCGATATCCCCATCCCACCGTCGTGACCGGGGCGCCGGCCATTGCGTTCCCCGACCGGATGGGGGAGCGTACGGCCGTCGGTCCTCGACACCTCAACCTCGAACCCGGTGGAGCCGAGCGCTCATGAAACTCTACGATCTCTCGCAGCCCCTCAATCAGGACTGCTTCTTCTGGCCCTACTATCCCCCCTTCGAAGTGAAGTACATCAAGCGGAAGGTCGAACACGGGGTGAACGCGCAGTACATCCGGACCTCGAACCACATGGGCACGCACCTCGACGCCCCCCGCCACTTCGTGACCAACGGGATGACGATCGACGAGATCCCCCTGGAGTGGCTGTACGGCGACGGCGTCATCGTCGACCTGCGCGACGAGATGAGCGATCTCGCCGCCTACACGCCCGAGATGATCGAATCGCGCGTGGAGATCCGCGATGGAGACCTCCTGATCCTGCACACGGGCTGGGAGCGCTTCGCGCAGTTCGGCGCCGAGGCGAACGAGGAGCGCTACGTCCACACCCACCCCGGCGCGCACCCCGACATGGTGCAGTGGCTCATCGACCGGAAGATCAAGGTGTGGGGCGTGGACGCGATCTCCACGGATCATCCCATGAACCTCCCCATCGGGAGATTCCTCGGGAAAGGCACCTTCGGACACTGCGACCGCGTGCGGGCGATGACGGAGAAGGTGTTCGGCGGCGCCGCGGCCGTGGATGAGTTGTTCCCGGAGGAGCACTATCAACTCACGCACAACGCGCTCTTCCCGCACAACTGTATGCACATAGAGAACCTCGGCGGACGGATCGCCGCCCCGGAACTGCAGAACCGGCGGCTCACCATCGGGTGCTTCCCCTGGAAGTTCAAGGGCGGAGAGGCCGCCTTCTGCCGCGTCGTGGCGTTTCTCGAGGAATAGAGGGACAGGGAAACAGTCGAGGTTGGATCGTCGGGCGTACATGAGCGCCCGAGGAAGTCTTCAGACGGAGAAGTGGAACGATGACGATCACGAACCGTGCACGGGCGAACGCACTGTCGCTGCTGTCGCTCGTACCGACCCTCTGCTTCCTCATGCAGGCCGCGGCCCCGCTGACGGCCCAGAGCCATTCGCGGGAGGGGCTGCTCGACTACATGGAGCAGATCCGAAACGACAACGATCTGCCCGGACTGTCCGTCGCGGTGGCGGTGGACGGCGAGATCATCTTCTCCGAGGGAGTGGGATATGCCGAACTCCAGAACCACACGCCCGCCACGGGCCGGACGGTCCATAACGTGGGATCGGTGTCGAAGGTGCTGGCCGTGGTCGGTCTCATGCAGCTCGTCGAGCAGGGGAAGGTGGATCTCGACGCGACGCTCCAGACGTACATGCCGTGGTATCCCGAACGGGAGTTCCCGATCACCGTGCGCCACATCCTTACGCACACATCCGGGATCCGACACTACGACGGCGTCGAGTTCGGCCCTCACGACCTGCTGAGTCTGCGCCACTACGACACCTTCGAGGAGGCGACGGAGCTGTGGCGCGACGATGCTCTCGCCTACGACACGGACTCGGGCTGGACTGGATGTACTCGTCGCACGCCCACAACCTGCAGCACGGGATCGTCGAGGCGGCGTCGGGAATGGACTACGAGGAATACCTCAAGCGCTTCGTGTGGGAGCCGGCGGGGATGTTTGCCACGCAGTTCGACGTCCCGTCGCGGGTGGTGCAGAACCGGGGACGCGGTTACGTCCGCGGAGCGTCGGGACGGTTCATCCACCCCCCGCCGGAGGACCCGAGCTACAAGTACGCCGGCGGCGGCATCATCTCGAACGTGGAAGACCTCGTGCGCTTCGCGATCGCGATCAACGACGGGCGGCTGCTCGCTCCGGAGACGGTGGCCGAGATGCACCGATCGCAGCTCGAGCCGGGGATCCGGCAGATCGATCCCTCGTCGCCGGACGGACTCGGTGACCCGATCGAGCACGAGCAGGCGCTGGCGTGGTTCATCCGCACCGACCAGGCGGGGCGCCGCTACCCGAGCCACACGGGCACCGTGAAGGGGACGCGGTCCTTCCTCGCCAACTTCGATGAGTACGGCGTGGCGGTGGCGCTTCAGACGAACGCGCTGCCCTTCGACTCGGCAAGGTACGGCGAGGCGATCGCCCAGATGTTCCTGCCGTAGGCGTGGGGGCCGGGGAGCTTCGCCCGCCGTGATGGAACACCACGATCCGGCGCTGCTCTCCGCGCGGGAGCAGGCCCGGCTAATCCGTGCGGGGGAGCTGGCCGCGGCCGATCTGCTAGGCGCCTGCCTCGCCCGCGTCGAACTGCACAACGGAGAACTCAACGCCGTCGTCACGCTGAACCCCGGGGCGGAGGCGGAGGCGGCCGCCGTCGACGCCTCCCTCCGGGCGGGCGACGATCCGGGACCCCTCGCGGGGCTCGTCGTCGGCATCAAGGACGTGACCGAGACGGCGGGCCTCCGCACGACGTACGGCTCGCCGCTCTTCGTGGACCACGTGCCCGAGGAGGATGCGCTCGTCGCGCGTCGCCTGCGCGAGGCCGGCGCGGTCATTCTCGGGAAGACGAACACGCCGGAGTTCGCCGCGGGCGGCAACACATGGAACGAAGTGTTCGGCGTGACCCGGAACCCGTGGAACCCCGCCCTCAGCGCGGGCGGGTCGACGGGGGGCGGCGCGGTCGCCCTCGCGACGGGGATGATTTCACTCGCGCAGGGCACCGATCTCGGCGGCTCGCTGCGCATCCCCGCCTCCTTCTGCGGAGTCGCGGGGCTTCGCCCCACGCCGGGGCTCGTCCCGACGGTGCCCGCCGCCTACCTGTGGGACGACCTGCAGTCGACCGGCCTCATGGCCCGGGACCCGGCGGACGTCGCGTTCGCGTTGCGCGAGATCTCGGGACCCGATCCGGCCTCGCCCGTTTCCGCGCCCGAGCCGCTCTGGTCGGACGCCGGCGCCACGGATCTCGCCGGGAGCCGCTGGGCCTGGTGCGGCGACATCGCGCGGATCGGAATCGACGGCGGCGTGGAGGCGGCCTGCCGCGAGGCGCTGTCGTCGCTTCGGTCGGCGGGCGCGCGGGTGGATGAGGTGGATCTCGACCTCTCCGGCGCGTGGGACGCGTTTCTCGTCCTCCGCGGCCACTGGTTCGTGTCCCACTTCGAGGCCGAATTGCACCGGGTCGACGCCTTCGGGCCCAACGTGTCGGCCAACCTCCGCTCCGGACTGTCCGTGACCCCGGCCGAGATCGGGGTGGCGGAGAACGTGCGCCGCCGGGTGAGGGAAGAGCTTCTCGTCCTCCTCGAACAGTACGACGCGCTCCTGACGCCGTGTATGGCGATCCCGCCCTTCCCGGCGGAACAGAACTATCCGGAGACGGTGGGGGGGCGGCCGATGAAGACGTACGTGGATTGGATCGCCCCCACCTTCCTGCTCTCGATGCCGGGTCTGCCCGTCGCCTGCGTCCCGGCCGGGCTGGATGCGGCCGGACTCCCCGTCGGGTTGCAGGTCGTCGGGCCCCCGCGTGGGGAGGGGCAGGCGCTTGCGGTTGCGGCGGCCATCCGGCACGCGTGCCCGATCGGCTTGCCACCCGTGGTCGCGGAAGCGTGAGTGTTGACGGAACTTCTTCCGCCCCACATTGAGAGTCAGCCGGATGACCACCGTCCGGAACCCGAACCCCCCGAGGACCGATCATGATGATGTCAAACGACCCTACCGCTCCCGAACTGTCCGGCGAGGCGGTCGACGCCTGCGTTCGTTTTCTCCAGCGACTCATCCGCACGCAGTCGATGCCGGGCGAAGAAGGCGAACTGGCCGGGCTCGTCGCCGCCGAGATGCGCGCTCTCGGCTACGAAGAGGTCGAGTACGACGCCGCGGGCAACGTCATCGGCCTCATCCGGGGAACCGGCGACGCGCCCTCGGTGATGTTCAACACTCATCTTGACCATGTGGACGCCGGGGATCCGGCAGACTGGCCCCACGACCCCTATGGCGGCGAGATACACGACGGCCTGCTGTGGGGGCGGGGCGCGATCGACATCAAGGGACCGCTCGCGGCGCAGGTGCACGGCATCGCCCGCCTCATCGCCGCCGGTCGGCGGCCTCCCGGCGACGTCTACGTAACGGCAACGGTACAGGAGGAAGTCGGCGGACTCGGCGCCCGCTACATGGCGGAAACGCTGCAGCCCGATCTGGTCCTGATCGGCGAGCCCAGCCGGAACGAAGTCCGTCGCGGACACCGGGGCCGGATCGAACTCCGCGTCCAGGTGCGGGGAAGGATGGCCCACGCCTCGATGACCGACATCGGCCGCAACCCGCTGACGGTGCTCGGACGGTTCCTCGCGGCGCTGGAAGACGTCGACCTCGCGCACGATCCCGATCTGGGTACCTGCTCCATCGCCCCGACGCTCATCGAGACGGACCAGACCAGCGGCAACGTCATCCCCGGCCTGGCAGAAGTCACGCTCGACTGCCGGACCGTGACCGGGCAGGACGCGGCCTCGCTGCGGGAGCAACTCCTCCCCGTGCTGCGCGCGTGCGAGATCGAGGGATCGAGCAGCGACATCCTGATCCCGCAGCACGAGCGCTCGAGCTACGCGGGGTACGAGATGACGTATCCGGCCGACAACCCGGCGCTCTCGCTGCCCGCCGACCACAACGCGGTCCTGACGGCGGTCGAGGTCCTGGCCGGCCCGCTCGGAGGGGAGCCGCCCGTCGACATCTGGGACTTTGCGACCGACGGCGGACACTTCGGGCTCGCGGGCATGACCGTGGTCGGCTTCGGGCCGGGCGACGACCGGCTGGCCCACACCGTCAACGAGCACATCGTGATCGACGAACTGGCGACCGGCATCCGCGGCAACGCGGCCCTCGCCCTCCACTGGCCGGCCCGTTACGCCCGCGCCAGCTGACGCGCCGCCGAAGTAGCGGCCCCCCACGAGCGGTCGGGTCAGCTGTCGATGAATTCGGCAACGTGCGCGGGGGCGAGGCGCGCGGTGTGGCGGGAGACCGCGATCATGACGATCACGTTTCCGACCATGCCGTAGATGCCGGGGTGGACGCCGGCGGTCGCGGCGGCTGAGACGAGATCCAGCCGCAGGGCCACGTCGAGGAAGAACGCGATGCCGCCGCCCGCCACCAGACCCCACAGCGCACCCGCGCGCGTGACCCCCCGCCACAGGAAGGTCACGACAGTCAGCGGGAAGAGCTGCGCGATGAACCCGTAGCTGAGGAGCAGGAGCTCCACGAGGCTGAGTCCGGGGATCAGCGCGAGCCCGTAGCTGACGGCGCCCACGAGGATCACCATGTGGCGGATCCAGCGCCGTTGCGCCGCGTCATCGAGCGCGCCCGGCCGCAGGTTGCCCCAGAAGTCGCGCACCGCCACGGACCCCGCCGCGTGCAACAGCGCGTCTCCGGTGGACATCGAGGCCGCGAGCGCCCCCGCGCAGAAGAGTCCCACGATGAGCGGCGGCAGCCCGATCTGCGCCGAGGTCACGATCGTCGGCAGGATCGCGTCCGCCGGCTCGACGCCGGGGAAGGCGAGCACGCCCGAGAAACCGATGAAGAGGATGGGGACGAGGAAGAGGGCGAAGGTCGGATAGTAGACGACGGTCCGTTTGAGGGTGTCCACGTCGCGGGCCGTGTAGATCTTCATGAAATAGTGCGGCCACACGCTGAACCCGAAGGCGGAGATGGCGACGGAACTCGAGTAGGCGCCCCAGCTCCACGGCTGTCCGTCCGCCCCCAGTCCCGGCCCCCGCAGCATGTCCGGAAGCCCGGCCGCGATCGCGTCGAACATGGGGCCCACGCCGCCGTGCAGCTTCGCCGGCAGGTAGAGGCCGAGCCCCCACGCGAGCACCATCATGAACATCCCCTGGAAGGTGTTCGTCCAGCCGACCCCGAGAACGCCGCTCCGGAAGACGTAGATCAGGACGACCCCGTACGCGATCGCGGACCCGGCCCACTGCGGGACGCGCCCCTCCGTTACGACGTTGAAGACGTATCCCGCCCCCTTCATCTGGATCACCAGGTAGGGGACGAAGGCGAAGACCGAGAGGACCGCGAGGATGGCCGGGATCGCGCGGCTGTCGAAGCGGTGCGCGAAGAGTTCCGCCTGCGTGACGTAACCGAAACGCCGGCCGAGGGCGGCGACGCGCGGGCCGAAGAAGTACCAGGGGACCAGCCCGACGGACGCGTAGGCGAGGATGTAGAAGGCCGCCGCCCCGCGCGAATAGGCCCAGCCGGGCCCGCCCAGGAAGGCGAACGCGCTGAACACCGAGGCGCCCATGATGAAGTAGAGGACGAGGAAGTTCAGCGAGCGGTCGCCCGCGACGTAGCCTTCCGTGCTGTCCGAGGCGTGGCGGCCGGAGGCGAGCCCGATCGCGAGCGAGGCGAGCAGATACCCGATCGTGACGATGAAGACGATCAGCCAGGCCGGCATCAGCGGCCCGCGCCGTTCGCGTCGCCGTCGACCGCTTCCCGCTTCCGTTCCCACCGGTAGTACCCGAAGAGAACGAAGAAGGAGAAGAGGAGCCCGACGACGACGTAGAAGAGCGAAAACGGCATCGCGAGCACGCGCGGCTCGATGGTGGCGAACCACGGATAGATGGGCCACACGAGTGCCGCGAAGAGAAGGACATAGAACGCCGCGACGGCGATGGCGACCGGGTTGCGGTCGGGAGACGGGGCGCGGCGTGGTTCGTCCATCGCCGCAAAAGGCCGGCTGTGCGGGACCCGGTCAAGACGGGTGGAACGGTTGAGCGGCGGGCTCGATCGAACGATCTTGCGGCATGTCCTGCACAAAACGAAGCCGCATGCGCTCGACGATCACCACCGGCCTGCTCCTCGTCTGGCCCGCGCTGGCGTTGCCGGCGTGTGGCCGCGGAGAGGCTTCATCCGACGCGGCCGCGGCCCCCCGGGATCTCTCCACCGGAATGCACGTTGTCCTGCTGGGAACGGGGACGCCCAATCCCGAACCGGAAGCATCGGGCCCCGCCACCGCGATACTCGTGGACGGACGGGCCTACATCGTGGACGCGGGTGTCGGCCTCGTGCGGCGCGCGGCAGAGGCGGCCGACCGCTACGGAGCCGAGGGTCTCACGGCGGCGCGGCTGGACATCGCCTTTCTCACGCATCTGCACAGCGACCACACGCTGGGGCTGCCGGACCTGATCCACACGCCCTGGGTGGCCGAGCGGGAGGCGCCGCTGAAGCTGTTCGGCCCGACCGGGACAGCGGCGATGGCCACGCACGTGACGGCGGCGTGGGAAGCAGACATCCAGAACCGGCTCACCGGCCGGCAGCCGACGACGCCGGACGGGTGGCGCGTGGACGCGGTCGAAATCGACCCGGGGGTCATCTATGAAGACGACCGCGTCCGCGTGACCGCCTTCGCCGTGCAGCACACGGGCTGGCCGGAAGCGTACGGCTTTCGGTTCGACGGAGGGGGTCGCTCGGTCGTTATCTCCGGCGACACGGGTCCGACGGAGGCGGTCGTCGAGATGTGCTCGGGGTGCGACGTGCTCGTGCACGAGGTGTACTCGGCGACGACCTTCCGCGACCGTCCGCCGGAGTGGCAGTCGTATCACGCCCAGGCCCACACGTCGACGGTCGAACTGGCCGAACTCGCCGTACAGGCGCGCCCGGGAATCCTCGTCCTGCATCATCAGTTGCATTGGGGAGCGACACCGGAGGAGATGGTCGCGGAGATTCGCGCTGCCGGCTACGACGGACCGCTCGCATACGGCCGGGATCTGGACGTGTACTGAGATGGGTCGGGGTCGGAACGTCGGGATCCGCGCCTCCCGCGCGGTGCTTGCCCCGGCGCTCGCGGTCATCGCGCTCTCGACGCCGGCGGCCGCCACGCCCGCACCCACGCCCCCGACCGCCGGGTCGCCACGCTCGGTCCAAGCCGATGCGGCTCAATCTCGAGAGCCGCCCTCATCTCCCGAAGCCGCTTCGGCGATGCGGATGGCGCGTGACGCGCAGCGCGCCTTCGAGCACGTGCGGCGCCGTAATTTCCCGCGTGGCCCGCTGGTCAACCCGAAATGCGGCGAGGGGATCGGACGCTTCTGCCTCGTCGAGGGGTGGGATGACGACGATTGGGTGCCGGTCCCGGAGGAGTCGGAGGTCGTGGAGGAGCGGCACGCCCTGATCGCGGTCCTCGACAGTGCCGCCCGGATCATTCCCGGCGACGAGTGGCTCACGGGGCAGCGCGTCGCCTACCGACTGGAGGCGGGCGGCGCGGAAGAGGCGCTCGCGCTGCTGGAAGCGTGTCGCACGGAGAGCGCGTGGTGCGCCGGGTTGGCCGGATTCGTCCTCCAGGAGAGCGGCCGCTACGCGGAGGCGGAGGCGGCCTTCGAGCGCGCGCTCGGCCGGATGACCGAGGAGGAGCGCTGCGGTTGGACCGCACTCGGGCCCGTACTCGACCGCCGGCCGCGCGGCCGCTACGAACGCTTCGCCTGCGGTAGCTCGCCGCGGCGCGCGGTGGAGCGCTCGTTCTGGCACCTTTCCGACCCGCTGTGGCTCGTGCCGGGACTCGAGCGACGCTCGGAACACCTCGCCCGCCGCGTCCGCGCCGCGCTCCAGGCCGATGCCGCGAGCCCCTGGGGGATGCGGTGGGGCGACGATCTCACCGAAATCACAATGCGCTTCGGCTGGCCCGCCGGCTGGGAGCGGGCGCGCCGCCGGTTCGTCGGCTCGAGGACGGACGAGATCGTGTGGTCGCACCGCCTTCCGGGGGCGCAGCGCTTCACCGTGGTGCGCCTCGAGCCCGCGGACGACGAGCCGCTCTGGGAGCTGGATGAGCCGGAGGGCCGCACAAGCTGGGCGCCGGTCTTCGGCGAAATCGCGGACCTTCCCCACCAGGTGGCCAGCTTCCGACGAGACGGCCGCCGGCGGGTGGTCGCGGCGTTCACGTGGCCCGACTCCCTGCCGTCCTGCGATCTGAAGAGCGGACTCTTCCTCGCCGACGCCCACGGCGTGATGGCGGCCAGCACCGGCCGCGGCGACGAGCCGCTCGCCGTCGCGGAGCTTCGGGAGTTCACCCCCGCCACGTTCGTCGGCGTCGAAGCGCACTGCGACGAGGGACCCGGCGCCGCCCGCGCACGGATGCCCCTCGCCGAAGGCCATCCGCTGCTGTCCGACATTCTGCTGCTCGACGCCGGCGGCACCTCCCCCTCCACGCTCTCGGGTGCGCTCGCCCGTGCGCGAGGCGCCCGCACCGCCCGGGCGGACGAGACTCTCGCCGTCTACTGGGAGTGGTACGGTTCCCCGGCCCCGGCCGACGCTCTCCAGGTGACGCTATCGCTGGCGCGAGAGGGGAAGGGGTTCTGGCGCAGGGCACTCGAATGGAGCGGCCTCGCCCGCGACGACAGCGAACAGGCGGGCATCCGCTGGCTCGAGGCGGCGACGAATCCCGGCGCCGAGGGCCGCACCCTGGAACTCCGCCTTCCCATGCTCGACGAGGGGCGATATCGCCTGACGCTCCAGGTCGCTTCCCCCACGCATGGAACCGCCGAATCCAGCACCGAAATCGAAATCGTCGCCGCGTCGCCGACCGCCGCCGTTCGACCGGGCTACACCGTCGACGCGCGACCCCGGTTCGCCCCTACCCGACCCGATCAACGCAAGGAGCAGACCCGTGATGCATGCCAGGATCTTCCCAGCCGCCGTCCGCGTGTTCGTTCCCGCGTCAGTTCCCGTCCTCGCCGCCGCCATGCTCGTCTCGGGGTGCGGTCAGGCCGGCGAACGGGCGGGACCGGCTGCCGAGGCCGCGACCACCGGGCGCACGCCGCAGTTCGAGAACGAACACGTGCAGGTCTGGAAGAGTGTGATCGCGCCGAATCAGCCGCTCGCGATGCACCGCCATGACAACCCCCGCGCCATCATCGCGCTCAAGGGCGGCACGCTCACCGTCGTCAGCGACGCCGGGGAACAGCGCGACATGACGTGGGAGACGGGCCGGGCCTATTGGCTCGATGCCGACCCTCCGGGTGAACTGCATGGAGATGTGAACCGGGGATCCGAACCCGTCGAGGTCATCGTCGTACAGTTGAAGGGCGTCGGCGGAGCGTCGGACACGCCGTGACGGGCCCGGCCCCAACGTGCATATTTCCGCCCCGCGCCACGACAGGATCGACTCGCAGCCGACACCGGAGGCTCCCATGAACCACCGCGCCCAACTTCCGCGACGCCCGGCAGTCCTGGCCCTTGCCCTCGCCGCAGCCGCGGGCTGTGCGCCGGACGGTTCCTCGCCCGCAACCTCGACCGCTCTCGAGCCCGATCAGGTTCTCGCCGATTCGCTCATCGGCACCTGGGTCGAGGCTGCCGGCGGCATGGAAGCCTGGCATGACATCGAGTCGGCCCGCTACACGATCACCACCGTGTGGTACGACTCCACGGGAGGAATCCGTCGTATGCGCCCGCGCCGCGTCGAGTACCGAAAGGTGGACGGCGTCGAGCAGACCCGAATCGAGCGCCCCGAGGCCGAGGGCCTCTACGTCCAGACCTTCACGGGCTCCGACATGTGGGCCACGCTCAACGAGAGCCTTCTCGAACCGGGAATCCGCGCCTGGGATGAGTCCGAGTACGTGGGGCGGGACGTCGTCTACTGGTTCGGGCTCCCGTACAAGCTCTTCGACCCCGGCGTGAACCGGCGGGCCGGACCCCGGGCAGAAGGGGGATACGAGGTACGCATCACCTTCGGCGACGGCGTCGGCCTCCAGTCCGGCGACCGCTACTTCTACTATTTCCTCGACGAGGATCCCTGGCCCGAGCAGGTCCACTACATCTCGCAGGGGAGGGGAGAGGAGAGCCGGGCGCGCATGTACTGGGATGGGTACGAGCAGGTCGGAGACTTCACGTACGTCATCTCGCGGCTCTACCGGGACACGGAGATGAATCCGACCCGCGAACTCCGGCATGATGACGTCGAACTGAACCCCGTGCTGTCCGATTCCATCTTCCGCCGGCCGACTTCGTGAAATCCGGTCCCGCGGACCCGAGCCGGGCGGTCGAAGACTACCTGAAGGCCGTCTACAAGCTCCAGCAGGCCGGCGACCCCGTGTCCACGACAGCGCTGGCCGGGGAACTCGACCGCTCCGCGGCGTCCGTCACGAACATGGTCAAGAGTCTGGCGGCGCAGGGGCTCCTCCGGCACACGCCCTACAAGGGGGTGCTCCTCACGGCCCCCGGCGAGGCGGCGGCGCTGCGGATCATCCGCAGGCACCGGGTGATCGAACTGTACCTGATCGAGAGGCTCGGCTTCTCCTGGGAAGACGTGCACGCCGAGGCCGAGCGCCTCGAGCACGCCGCCTCGGAAGCGCTCATCGACCGGATGGCGCAGGCGCTGGGGGAGCCGTCGATCGACCCGCATGGGAGTCCGATCCCGACGCGCGACGGCGAACTCGCGCAAACCCAGTGGATCCCCCTCGCCGAGTTGAAGAGAGGGCGCGGCGTCGTGCGGGAAGTCTCCGACCAGAGTCCGCGTACGCTCCGGGAACTCGCCGCGCTCGGGCTCTTCCCGGGTACGCGAATACGGTGTCTGGGCGAGCGGGCGGATGGCGTCGCCCGCCTCGAAGTGGACGACCGTGCCTTCGACGTCGAACCCGTCCTCGCGCGCGCCGTATTCGTCGAACGCGAGCCCTAGCAGGCCGTCAGTCCAGAAGGGCGGGGAGGATCGTTCCGGCCTCCCCGCGCAGCGCCGCCGCGGCGACCTCCGTCAGCGCGGTTCGCCGCACGTTGACCTCCATGATGAGCCCGCCGGCCTCGCGGGTCGCGAGCGGAAGCGCCGCGGCGGGGTAGACGACGGCGCTCGTCCCGACGACGAGACACAGGTCGGCCCGCTCCGCCAGCCGGCGCGCCCGGTCCAGCAGATCGGGGTCGAGCGTCTCGCCGAAGAGAACGACATCGGGCCGCCGGAGGCCCCCGCAGGCGGAACAGCGGGGGAGCGTCTCGCCGAGCGGCTCGGCGGGCCAGCGCGCCTCGCAGGACTCGCAGCGGTCGCGGCCCACGGCGCCGTGAAGCTCGAGCGGCAGCGCCGCCTCCGCGGAGCCGTCTCGCGCTTCCTCGAGCGCGGCACGCGTGTGGAGTCCGTCGACGTTCTGGGTCACGAGTCCGGCCTCCCCCCGCCGCAGGAAGAAGCGCGCCAGCGCCCGGTGCCCTTCGTTGGGCCGGCAGCCGGCGAGCGCCGAGCGCCGCCACGCGTACCACTCGAGCACGGTCCGCGGATCGCGCGCGAGCGCTTCGGGCGTGGCAAGTTCCTCGGGACGATGGCTCTTCCACAGCCCCCCGGCGTCGCGGAACGTCGGAACGCCCGATTCGGCCGAAATCCCGGCCCCCGTCAGCGCGACCACACGCCGGGCTTCACGCACGAGTCGGCGCGCCTGTCGCCATTGACCCTGTTCCATCGTCTCCCGATCTTGTGATCCCGACCTCAACCCGGGCTCGCATGCCGCGCCCGAGCCCGCCGTGCCGCCCCGACGGACGACGAACCGCATAACGGACGATGAACGCGTGAGCATGAGAATCAAGGCCGAGGGAGACGTGTGGCGGGCGGAACTCGCCGACGAGGGTGGGGAGCGCGTCGTCGTGTTCTTCTGCCAGAGCACTGACCAGCGCCCCTACCGGGTGGTTCGCCTGGACCCGGATCGGTACGGCGGGAGCGAGGGCCTGGAAGAGATGTCCGAAGAGGACCTCCAGGGCCTGTTCGAGGCCTCGCGTTCGATGGGAATCCCCCGCGACTATCCGACCTACAGTCGGTGACCGTTCCCGTCGCCGGCCGGACCGTCCCCGGGTGCGGAACGGGTCCGTGCGTCGACCTGCATATGCACTCGACCGCCAGCGATGGAACGCTCGCGCCGGCCGACGTGGCCCGGGCCGTGGCGGACGCCGGTCTCGACGGGTTCTCCCTGACGGACCACGACACGACGCAGGGACTCGCCGAGGCTGAGGAGGCGGCGCGAGCGCTCGGCCTCCGCTTCCTGCCGGGGGCGGAGTTGTCGGCGAACGAACCCGGCCGGTCCGTGCACCTCCTGGCGTACGGGTTCGATGTGGCCGATTCCGGCCTGCAGGCTTTCCTCTCCCGCTACCGCGAGGATCGGGTGCGGCGGGCGCGAGAGATCGTCGAACGGCTGCAGGCAGCCGGCGCAGCGGTGACCTGGGAGGACGTGGAGCTCCAGACGGGCGCCGCGGCCCCCACCCGGGCCCACGTCGGCCGGGCGGTGGTGGCGTGCGGCGCGGCCTCGGATATCAACGAGGCATTCCGGCGTTACCTGTCGCGTGGATGTCCCGCCTTCGTCGGCAAGGAACCGACGCCGCCGAAGATCGTATTCGATCACGTGCACGCGGCGGGCGGCGTCGTCTGCCTCGCACACCCGGGCAGGATGCACGGCGAGGATGACGTTCGCCGTTGGGCGGGCGAGGGTCTGGATGGCGTCGAGGTCGTCCACCCCGCGAATCCCCCGGCTGTGCGGAGCCGCATGAACGCCCTGGCCAGTGAACTCGGCCTGCTCCGTTGCGGCGGCTCGGACTGGCACGGACCCGACACGGGCCGACGGGGTGTTCCCGGGTGGGCGCACGTGCCCATGCGATGGCTGGAAGAGATCGGCCGGAGCTCGTGCCGGAAGGCCGACCGGCAGCCTGCCTGACGGTCCGCAGCCGGTCCGCAGCCGGGCCGTGCTAGGGAGAAACGACGGAGTCGGTTATCTTGAGGAAGACGGGCAGCGCAGGGAATCCTGCGCGCTGAGTACCCGAAGCGATGCAGGCAAGGGCGGTATGAGCGAAATAGCACAGGCCACGCGGTCGGCCGAACCCATCGTCACGCTGACGCCGGAGGCGGCCGCGAAGGTCAGGGAGTTCCAGGCCGGGACGGACACCGAGACCATCCTGAGGGTGAGCGTGATTCCGGGCGGGTGTTCCGGCTTCGAATACGGGCTGGACATGGACACCGCGGTGCGCGAGGACGATTTCACCTTCGAGTCGGAGGGGGTGCCCGTCGTCATCGATCCGTTCAGCGCCCAGTACCTGGCCGGCCTTTCCATCGGATACCACAGTTCGTTCAAGGGCACGGGATTCACGTTCGAGAATCCGAACGCGACGGGGAGTTGCGGCTGCGGGACCTCTTTCGCCGTCTAGCCATACCATGCCGTTTCGCGTCGGACTGACCGGAACGGTGGCCGCCGGCAAGAGCACGGTGGCCGGCAAACTGGCCGAACGGGGCGCCACCGTCATCGACGCAGACGAACTCGCGCGCGAGATCGTGCGGCCGGGATCCCCGGCATATGCCCGCATCCGCGAGACGTTCGGGAGAAAGGTCATCGGGCCCGATGGGACCATCGACCGATCCGCGCTCCGGGAGGCGGCCTTCGCCGACGAGCGGGCCCGCGAGCGCCTCGAAGAGATCTCCCACGCCGGAATCCGTGAACTCCGGGCCCGCCGAATCCGTGAGGCGGCTGCGGCGGGCGTACGCGTGATCGTGGAGGAAATCCCCCTCCTGTTCGAGGTCGGCCTGGAGGACGACTACGACATGATCGTCGTCGTGGATGCGCCGCGAGAGGTGCGCGAGGCGCGGGCGCTGGGGTCCCGAGACTGGACCGCGGAGGAGTTCGCCGCGATCGATGCCGCGCAGCTTGCGGCTTCGGAGAAACGGCGTCGGGCCGATCGCCTGCTCGAAAACGGGGGCGATCCCGGCGAACTGGACACCGCCGCCCGCGGACTCTGGCGGGAGATCCTGCGCGCCGCCGGCGGGAGCGGATCGTGACCGTGCCCCCGATGCCGCCGGCTCGTACGAAGGCGCTCGAAGCGATCCGGCGCCGCCTGCGCGACGCATCTTCCGTGGTGCTCACGACCCATGTGAATCCTGACGGCGACGGCATCGGCAGCATGGTCGCGCTGGCATCCCGGCTGCTGCGGCACGGAGCCGAAGCCACGATCGTCACTCCGAGCCGGCCGCCGCCCTCGCTGCGATTCCTCCTCCGGGACATCCCGGCGCTCGTCGAGGAGGACCCGGCGGCCGCGGACCCGCTGAACGCGGCCGACACGATCGCCATCCTCGACACCGCCGAGCCGAAGCGTCTCGGCGGCCTGCCCGAACATGCGGAGCGGACGGGAGGCGTCCTGATCGACCATCACCCGCCCGTGGGGTCCCCGCTCGTGACGCCGGCGATCCGCGATCCCTCCGCCTGCGCGACGGGTGAACTCGTCCACGACCTGCTCTCGCTCGACGACGAGGGGCTCACGCGAGCGGAAGCGGAAGCCCTCTATACGGCGATTTCGACGGATACGGGCTCATTCCGTTTCTCGAACACCTCCCCCCGCGCGCACGCGATCGCGTCCGTGCTGCTGGAGACGGGAGTGGATACGGGTGCGCTGTACCGAGAACTCTACGGCGTGTACAGCCGGGGACGGCTGGCCCTCATGCGGCTGGCCCTCGAGGGCCTGGAAGTCGACCCTCGCGCCCCCATCGCCTGGATCGCGCTGGACCGCCGGGCCCTCTCGAGGACGGGTGCGCGAAGCGACGACATGGAAGGTCTCGTCGAGTTCCCGCGCCGGCTCGCGGGAATGGAGGTCGGACTCCTCTTCCGCGGCCTCGCGCGCAATCGAACGAAGGTGTCGCTGCGTTCGAACGGGGAAGTGGACGTGTCCGGAGTCGCGCAACTCCTCGGCGGCGGCGGACACGCGAAGGCTTCCGGCGTCCTCGTCGAACTCGACCTGGACGAGGCGGTGCGGGTCGTGCTCGACGCGTTGCGCCCGCTCGTGGAAGCGGCCGTCGCCTCGAAAGAGGACCGGTAGCGCCCGACCGGCCGGGCGCGGGGCGGGCTCTTCGGATTGCCTCCGTCCGGGACATCGGGGTATGTTGTAGACGTGCCGTGCGTTCGAGGCTGCCGGTAGCGGGGCCCAGGGTGGGGATTCGGCGGGGAGGGTGAGATGGACGCGAAGGTCACGAAGGAACTGCCGCACGCAGGGAACGGGGTCATGGACGATCCGGGTTCTCGCGCGGCTCGGCTCGGCGACCTCGGCCGGCGCATCCCTCCGCCCCGCATTGCCGATGTCTGGCTCTTTCCGCCCCTCCCGCAGGTGGAGGAATCTTCCGAGTTCTTCCTCTTCACGAGCATCCTCGAGGACGGTGGGCGCGCCCTCTACAGCGCCCGCATGGTGCCGGCCAACGGTACGCCCGCCCACCAGGTGGTCGTGGAACACGGACGGGCGCCGGCGAACCGCGTGCCCGGTCTGGTGGCCGGACTGCAGCGGCGACTCGGACAGCCCGCGGCCGTCCGTCACGTACCGATCGAGGGTGACGGCAAGCGCTGGGAAGCGCTCCTGGAACAGTCGCGGGAGGCGGGGGCCTCCGTTGATCCCGCCGGACGGGGTCGTTAGCTTCGGCAAACGCAAGAATCGGCCGCGAAGGCCGAGCGATGGCCCGTTCCCGACGGTGTGATGGTCAAGTGAGTCCTCCCGAAACTCCACGCCGAGGCGTGTCCCGAGAAGAGTTGCGTCGCGCCCTGGAAGCCGGCGGACACCGGTTTACGACCCAGCGCGCGGCCGTGTACCGCGTGCTTTCCGGCACGTCCTCGCACCCGACGGCGGACGATGTCTTCACCTCGGTGCGCGAGCGGATTCCCGATATCAGCCTCGCCACGGTCTACAAGGCGCTCGAGGCGTTCGTGACTTGCGGGGTCGCTCGCAAGCTCTCGCTCGGCGTGGGTCCCGCGCGCTACGATGGCCGCACCGATGATCA
Organism: Candidatus Palauibacter sp.; assembly: GCF_965261555.1. Taxonomy (GTDB): domain Bacteria; phylum Gemmatimonadota; class Gemmatimonadetes; order Palauibacterales; family Palauibacteraceae; genus Palauibacter. Next base: position 3,532,598 of record NZ_OZ253465.1, on the reverse strand, counting down.
CGAACATATCCGCTGTCTCTCCTGCGGCCGCGTTCAGGACATCGAAGGCCTGCGGCCGCGCGACTGGATGGAGGGTCTGGCCGACATGACGCCGTTCAACGTCGTTGGCTACCGGCTCGAGCTGGAGGGCTACTGCCCCGACTGCCTGCACTGAACGACGCCGATCTCCCCCGCGCGCTCGCGGAGCACGCCTGGACGGACCGCCACAACTTCCTCGGCCTCCCGCCCGAACTGAGCCGTTGGGAGACGGCGGGCGCCGTGATCCTCCCAATCCCCTACGAAGCGACGACAAGCTGGGGGACGGGTACGCGCGAAGGTCCGACCGCGATCATCGAGGCGTCGCGCTACATCGAATGGTATGACGAGGAACTGGACCGCGAGCCGTACGAGGTCGGCGTGTGCACGCTCCCGTCCATCGACCTCGGCACGGCCGGCCCCGAACCCGCGATCGCGAGGCTGCGGACCCTGTATGACGATCTGCTCCAGGCCGCGGGGGACCGGTTCGTCATCGGACTGGGCGGAGAACATTCGATTTCCAGCGCTCCGGCCATCGCGTGGGCGGAGCGACTCGGCGGCGACGTCACGATTCTCCAGTTCGACGCGCATACGGACCTGAGGGATCGCCACCACGACTCTCCGTGGAACCATGCCTGCGTCATGCGCCGCGTACTCGAGCACGGGTCGCACGGCGGGGCGGGCCGGCCGAGCGCGACGAATATCGTACCGGTCGGGATCCGGGCGCTCACGCGGGAGGAGCGGAACGTCATCCGCGAACACGGGATAGAGGTCGTGTTCGCGCACGAGATGCGCCGGCCGGGCTGGGTCGAGCGGACGGTGGAGGCGCTGGGGGAGAACGTCTACATCACCTTTGACGTGGACTTCTTCGATCCGTCCGTGATGCCGGCCACGGGCACGCCGGAACCCGGCGGTGGAAGCTGGTGGGACGCACTGGACCTGCTCTCCCGGGTCTTCGGCGAGCGCCGCGTCGTGGGCGCGGACATCGTGGAACTCGCCCCGCGGCGGGGCGAGGAGGCTTCGGCATTCACCGCGGCGAAGCTCGCCTACAAGATGATCGGGTTCTGGTCGGAGTACCGGTAGCCCGGAGCCGCCGGAGCGTTCAGGCGCTCGCGACCCGCCGCCGCTCGATGCGCTCGAGTTCCTCGGCCTCGAGTTGGCGGCGAAGCAAGCGCGCGTAGACGCCGTCGGCGGCGATCAGATCTTTATGGTTGCCGCGCTCGACGAGGCGTCCATCGTCCAGGACCAGGATCACGTCGGCCGTGCGCACCGCCGATACGCGGTGAGAGACGATGATGGAGGTGCGTCCGGACATGTATTCCCGCAGCGCCTCCAGGATCGCGGTTTCCGTCTCCGAATCCACGGCCGACAGCGCGTCGTCCAGGATGAGGACCGGCGCGTCGCGGTGGACCGCCCGGGCCAGCGTGGCGCGCTGTTTCTGTCCGCCCGAGAGGTTGATCCCGCGCTCGCCCAGGCGCGTGTCGATCCCATCGGGAAGGACGGCCAGCGTCTTCTCCAGCTGCGAGACGGCGAGCGCGCTGCGGAGTTCGTCCGAGACCGGCTCCCCCGCGTCCCTGCCTCGGTACAGGAGTTCGATGTTCATCCTCAGCCGCATGCTGAACAGGAACGGCTCCTGCGGCACGAAAGCCATCGAGTCGCGCAGCGAACCGAGGTCGAGTTCCCGGATATCCACGCCGTCCAGACGAATCGCCCCCGCCGTTACGTCGTAGAGACGGGGGATGAGCGCGGCCAGCGTGGACTTGCCGCTCGCGGTCGCGCCGACGATGGCGACCGTCTGCCCGGGTTCGATGCGGAAGGAGATGTCCCGCAGCACATTGCGCTCCGTTTCCGGATAGCGGAAGGAAACGTCGTCGAACTCCAGCGCGCCCCTCACCGACGCGAGCGAGACCGGCGACTCCGGGTCCCGGACGGCGGGAACGATATCGAACAGTTCGTTGAGGCGGCCCATCGAGGCCGCGCCGCGCTGGAAGAGGTTCGTGACCCAGCCGAGGGCGATCATGGGCCACATCAGCATCGTGAGGTAGAAGGAGAAGGCGACGAAATCGCCGAGCGTGATTGCGCCGCGGACGACCTGTCCGCCCCCGAACCAGAGGACGACGACCGCGCCGACGCCCGTGAAGAACATGAGCGACGGATGGAACAGCCCCCACACGCGGGCGAGGGAGAGATTGCGCGACTTGTAGTCCCGGTTGAGCGTCTCGAAACGTCGCGTCTGAGCCTCCTCGCGCACGTACGCCTTCACGATGCGGGTCCCCGCCAGGTTCTCCTGGGCGAAGTTGGAGATCTCCGAGAACTGGGCCTGGATCCTCTCGAAGCGCTCATGAATCTGTCGGCCGAAGATGAACACGATGGGGGGGAGGACGACCATCGGGATCATCGCCCAGAGCGTGAGCATGGGATCGATCCAGATCATGAGCCCGAGCGCCAGCGTCGCGACCGTGGCCGTGTTCACCGCGTACATGATCGCGGGTCCGGCGACCATGCGGACCGCCTGGACGTCGTTCGTCGAGCGGCTCACGAGATCGCCCGTGCGCCAGGCATCGAAGAACTGCGGCGGAAGCCTGAGGAGGTGCGCGAAGAGGGCGCTCCGGATATCCGTCTCCATGCGGCGGCTCAGCCCGTTGAGGAGCTTGCGCATCCAGAATCTCGTCGCGCCGGCGACGACGGAAATCGCCGTGAGCACGAGAGCGTAGCGCAGGATGAGGTCGGGGCGGAGTTCCCTTTCCAGCGCGTCGACCGCCATCTTGAGCACCCATGGGCCTGCGACCGTGAACAGATTGCTCACGATTACGAGCGTAAGCCCGACTGCGATACCCAGGCGGTACGGTCGGAAGTAGGGTAGCAGCGCTGTGAGCGATCTCAAGATGTCTCCGCGGGAGCCGGCCGGGCGTTTATTCTGCGGGGCGCACGGTTCGAACGTATGCGCGGGTTGCGGGCCGTACAACGACACACGGGAAGGAACAGGATGGCACGGACGACGTCGGCGATTCTCGTTGCGATCAGCGCGATGACCACGATGGTCGTGGGCTGCGCGCCGGAAATCGGCCCTGGAGCGGAGGGGGGCGCGCCCGCGAACGATGCGGTCGCGGAGAGCGCGGCGCCCGCATCGCCCGTGCGGCGGGCGCCGACTCCGGCCGTGGCCGGGGGGGCGGTGGCCGAGCCGGGGGGCGCGCCCGAGATGACCTATACGATGGTGACGGTTCAGACCGGTGCGGAGCTGGAGATCGAACTCCTCGATCCGATCCGGCCGGACGACCTTCGGCCCGGGGACGCCTTGAAGTTCGGCGTGACGCGGCCGTTGATCGAGAACAACATGGTCATGGTGCCGCTGAACTCGCTGATCAATGGCGAGATCACGGCGGTCGAGGCCGCGGCCGAAGCCGGGGACGACGATGAAGCCGGCGGGGACGGCGAACGCGTGATGGTCAACCTCCGCTTCGTCGATGTCTTCTTCAACGGAGAATCCTGGCCCATATCGGCGTCGGTGGTGGAGATCATGCCGGGGCCGGGAGGCGGCGCGCCGGCCGGAGGGGTGGCCCGCATGAATCTGGGCCGCGTCCTCGCCGGTGGCCGCCAGGGCGCCGTCGCGGGCGCCGCGGCGGGCGCCGTGGGAGGGTCCGCAATCTTCCTCGCGGCCGACGGAGAAGAGCCCGCGCTGCCGGTGGGGACGATCCTCCGGCTGCGGCTGGACGAGCCCCTGGTGTTCGGGCTTCCGAACATCGGACAATGAAATCGACGCCGGCGTGGGCGCCGCGTCAGACGCCGACTTTCGGACACTCGGGTTCGAGCGGACATTCCCCGCAGCGCGGGGCTCTCGCGAGGCAGAGCGAACGGCCGAACGTGATGAGCAGCATGTGCATGCGGAAGCGCTCGGAGGGAGCGACGGTCCGCGAGAGGGCAGTGTAGATCAGGTCGGCAGAAGCCCGCGGGGGGACCCATGCCAGGCGCCGTGCGATCCGCAGGACATGCGTATCGACCGGGAGCACGGGCCGGCGGAGCGAGAAGCAGAGCACGCACGCGGCGGTCTTTACCCCGACTCCCCGGAAGGTCGTGAGGTAGGCGATCGCCTCCTCATCGCTCATCTCCTCGAGGTGGTCGAGCGTGATCCGCCCCACCTCCGCCCGGAGCCGCTCGAGCGCGGCGTGGATGGCCGGCGCCTTCTGGTTTGCGAGGCCGGCGACGCGCACCGCGTCTTCCAGTTCGGCCGGCGTGGCCCCGAGCACGGATTCCCACGAGATCGGCCCGGCCGCGGATGCGCCGTCCGCCTCTTCCCCGACCTCCCCGGCCGGGTATCGCGCCGCGAGAGTTCGCCAGGCGCGATCCCGATTCTCGTCGGTCGTCGACTGGCTGAGGATCGTGAGGACGAGTTCGTCGAGAGGGGCGAGGCGGGGCTTGTCGGGGACGGGGAAGCGCTCGGAAAGGCGCCCGAGGACGACGTCGGTCCCCGGACTCCGCGTCGGCTGAGGGCCGGAACTCACGTGGCGCGTCTCTCCTCTTCGAACCGGTGCGACTCCCGCCCCCAGGGCGAACCTTCTACGTTTGCGCCAAATGTACCCGGACGCCGCGAACTCCAGCAACGAGCCGCAGGGCTCCCGAGGACCTGACGCTTGGATCCCCGCCTGACCGAGGGGCGCAACCCGCGTACCCGCGCCATCGATCGCGCGGACAGCGCAACGATCGTCCATATGATACAGGCGGAAGATCGCGCGGTGCCGGAGGCCGTCGCCTCGCAGGCCGATGCGCTCGCACGTGTCATCGATGATGTGGTGGAGCGCTTCCGTCGCGGCGGGCGTCTCGTCTACGTCGGCGCGGGGACGAGCGGCCGCCTCGGCGTGCTCGACGCGGCGGAGTGTCCGCCCACGTTCGGCGTCGACCCGGGGCTCGTGGAGGCGATCATCGCAGGGGGCCCCGGCGCGCTCGTGCGAAGCGCCGAGGGAGCGGAGGATTCCCGGAAAGGCGGGGGTGAGGCGGTGCGGACGTTCGGCGTTTCGCCCGCGGACCTCGTGCTCGGGATTGCGACGTCGGGGACCACGCCGTACGTCCTCGGGGCGCTGGCGGAGGCGGCGGCGCGCGGGGCGGGGACCGCGTTTCTCGGCTGCACCGCACCGCCCGGGGAGGTCACGGAGGTGGTGGACCACCTCATCCTGCCGCTCGTGGGGCCCGAAGTCATCGCGGGTTCGACCCGCATGAAGGCGGGGACGGCGACGAAGCTCGTACTGAACACGATCACCACGGGGGCGATGATCCGCAGCGGCCGCGTGTTCGAGAATCTCATGGTCGACCTGCGGGCGCGATCCGCGAAGCTGGTCGACCGCGGGCTCCGCATCTTCGCCACGCTCACGGGGGCGTCGCGCGAGGAAGCGCGCCGCGCGCTGATCCGCACGGGCGGCGCGGTAAAGACGGCGCTCGCGATGCATGCGTTGCGCGTCGACCGTGCTCTGGCGGAGCGATATCTGGACTGCGCGGATGGCTTCCTGGGCGTCGCGGTCGAGCGCTTCGGCGGCCCGGAGCGTCCCTGCTACGGGGGCTACCCGGCGGCTCCGGGCTGGCCCGACGGCGCGGCGCTGCTCGCGCGGCTGAGCGAGGCGCCAGCCCGTCTCGTCGCCGCGCGCGCGGCCGGCGCGGCGGCCGAAGCGAAGGGGCAGCGCATCGCGGCGCGTCGAACCGCGTGGACGCCGGGCCAGCACGCCGCGCACCTGGCGGATTTCGAGCGAAATGCCGTGCGTCCGCGGGTCGAGCGGTGGCTCGCATCCGCCGACTCTGGAGGGCCCCTCCCGACCTTCGAGGACTGGACGGCGGACGCCCCTCCGTCCGAACGCGGCTTCCAGACCGAGACCGCCGGCTTTTCCGCGGAAAGGACGCGCACCGTGGCCGCCGTGGCCGACGGTCCGGAGCCGGTCGCCGCGGCCCTCTCCCGTCGCGCCCGCGTCGGCTCCGAGACGCTGACGCTGTATCAGTTTCTGCGGGGCGTCACGCAGCACGACGCGGCGCACGAAACGAGGCTGCGGGAGCGCGTGCACCCGGCCTTGCTGGCCGAGGCGGACGGGTGACCCTCTGGGTCGGCGTGATGTCGGGAACTTCGCTGGACGGCATCGATGTCGCCGTCATCGAGGCGGCGGGCGACGGCGAGCGGCCGGCGGACTGGCGCGTCGTCGCCTTCGAGACCGAGAGCTACGACAGCGCCGCGCGCGCAAGGATCGCCACGGCCATCACCTCGGGGAGCGCCGCAACGATCTGCGCGCTCGACTTCGAGCTGGGCGAGAGGATCGCAGCGGCGGTGAACCGGACGCTGGCTTCCGCCTCGCTCCGGCCGGCAGACGTCGAAGCCATCGGCAGCCACGGCCAGACCGTGTGGCATGAGCCTCCGGCGGGCGCCCGGGGAGGGTCGACGCTGCAACTCGGCCAGGCGGCGGTCATCGCCGAGCGCACCTCGTGCGCGGTCGTGTCGGACTTCCGGGTACGGGACGTGGCGGCGGGCGGGGAAGGCGCGCCTCTCACGGCCTATACCGACTGGCTCCTCTTCCGTGCACCGGAATCACGCGCGATTCAGAACATCGGCGGAATCGGCAACGTGACGGCGCTACCCGCCGAATCCAGTGGAGCGACGCCGCAGGCCTACGACACCGGTCCCGGGGTCGTACTCATCGATGGCGCGGTCGAGTTCCTCACGGAAGGGCGATCCCGCTTCGATCTCGACGGGGGAATGGCGCGGCGCGGCGCGGCGAGCGAAGACGCCCTCTCCGATTGGCTGAGCGATCCGTTCTTCCGCCGGCCTCCGCCCCGTTCCACCGGGCGCGAGCGCTTCTCGCGGGACCGGCTGCTGGAATGGCTGCGGAGACATGCCGCGCTCTCACCCGAAGACACGATCGCCACCCTGACCGAACTCACCGCGCGCACGATCGCGGACGCCTACCGATGGATCGAGGAGCCTCCCGCGGCGTGCTACCTCTGCGGCGGCGGAGCCCGGAACCCGGTCCTCGCATCGCGGCTGGAGCGGCTGCTGGATCCCGTGCCCGTCCGCGACCTGTCCGCCCTCGGCCTGGACGCGGACGCCCGCGAGGCCGTGGCCTTCGCGTTCCTGGCGAGACAGCATGTGCTCGGGTATCCGGCCAACGCCCCATGGGCCACTGGTGCGTGCGGTCCCCGACTTCTCGGAGTGCGGACCGCCGCGTGATCCGGCCCCACCCGGACCCGGCCCGGGTCGTCATCGAGGCCCTCCGGCTCGACCGCTGGTCACCGGACGAAGTGGAGAGGCGTGCGGACCGGGCGCTCTCGCTCGGCGTGGGAGGGTTCATCCTGTTCGGCGGCGAAGCGGAACGCGTCGGTCGTCTGGTCGAACGGATCCGCGACGATGCGGCGCGGCCGCTCTGGATCGGGGCGGACCTCGAGCGGGGCGCGGGTCAGCAGATCCGCGGCCTGACCGAGTTGCCGCCGCCCGCGGCTCTCGCGGCGGCGCAGGATCCGGGCGCCGCAGTCGCCGCGGCGGGTCGCGTCACGGCTCGGGATGCGCTGTCCGTCGGGATCAACTGGGTGATCGCACCGGTGCTCGATCTGGATGCGGAACCCGACAACCCGATCATCGCCACGCGCAGTTTCGGCGCGGATCCGCGGCGTGTCGGAGAGCTGGGCCTCCGCTGGATCGACGCCTGCCAGGCCGCCGGAGCCGCGGCGTGCGCGAAGCACTTCCCCGGCCACGGCAGAACGACCGAGGACTCACATATCGGACTTCCCTCGATCGATGCCGCCGCCGAGCTCCTCGAGGAGGACCTCGCGCCTTTCGCCGCCGCCGCGGACCGGGTCGCAAGCGTGATGGTGGCGCACGTCGCCTATCCGGCTCTCGGCGGCGAGCGGGCGGCGACGGTGGAGCCGAAGATCGTCTCGGGGCTCCTTCGCGGACGGCTGGGCTTCGAAGGGGTCGTGACGACGGACGCGATGATCATGGGCGGCGCCGGCCCCGACGATGCGGGCGCTGCCGTCGAGGCGGTCGCCGCGGGGTGCGATCTCATCTGCTACCCGGCCGATGCCGGCGTGACGATCGCGTCGCTGGCGCGGGCCGCCGACGACGCGCGCTTTGCCGCCAGGCTCGAGGAGGCCCTGACCCGCTCGGCCCGCAACCGCCCGCCCGCCTCGCCGACGTCGCGGCCGGAGTTCGAGCCGGTCGCCTTCGCCCGGGATACGATCGTGGGGGATGGGGAGGTCGTGAGCGGCTGGACGCCGCGGGTGCCGACGCGGGTCGTCGGAGTGTCGGACGACCCCGACGTCGGGCCGCCGGCCGGCCGGGCGGGAGCGTTGGGCACGATCGTCGCCGACGAGCTGCGCGCGACCGGCTGGCGGATTACGGACAACTCCGACGCGGGGCAGTGCGTTGTCGTGCTCGCCGCGACGCCTCGGGGCTGGAAGGGCCGCGGCGCGCCCGCGGCCGAAGTCGTCGAGCAGACGCGCGCCCTCATCCGCTCGGCACGCCGCGGCCTCGTCGTCCTGCTCGGCCACCGCCGCTGGCTCGATGTGCTCGGCGTCCCCGGCATCTGCGCGTGGTCCACCGAGACGGTGATGGAGCGAGCCGCCGCGGATTGGCTGTGCTCCGCAATCGGTGCGGCGGCGGCGGAGACGCGGCCCGGCAGGGCAGTCCGTTGAGTCCGGTCGACTGGTGGATCGTCGCGATCTACCTCGCGCTCACGTTCGGCGTCGGACTGTGGCTCTCGCGCCGGGCGCGCGGGAGTATCGTCGACTTCTTCGTCGGGGGACGCGCGCTGCCTTGGTGGCTCGCGGGCACGTCGATGGCCGCGACCACCTTCTCGGTGGATACGCCGCTCTATGTCTCGGCCCTCATCGCGCGCCGGGGCATCGCCGGCAACTGGGAATGGTGGTCGTTCGGCCTCTCCCACCTCCTCCTCATCTACCTCTTCGCGCGTCTGTGGCGCCGCGCCGGGATCGTCACGGACGTGGAACTGACGGAACTTCGCTACGGCGGCCGGCCCGCCGCCGTCCTGCGGGCCACGCGCGCCTTCCTGTTCGCGGTGCCGATCAACTGCATATCGATCGGCTTCGTCATGCTCGCCATGCGCAAGGTCGTCGAGGCTCTCGGGCTCCTCCCGGACCTGTCCGGCTGGCTGCCGGGGGACGAGCGCCTGTGGGCCGTCGTGGCCCTCTCCATCTTCGTGCTCGCCTACGCGAGCATCGCCGGGCTGTGGGGGGTCGTCGCGACGGACTTCTTCCAGTTCTTTCTCGCCCTCTTCGGGGCCATTCTCGTGGCCGCCTTCGCCCTCGCGGAAATCGGGGGGATCGCGGAACTCAAGGCCCAGCTCGCGGCTGCGGGGAGGAGCGATGTACTGGGGATGGTCCCCAGGCCGGGGTCCGAAGCCCTCCCGTTCGGGACCTTCCTCGCCTACCTCGGCATACAGTGGTGGGCGTTCCGCCGCTCCGATGGCGGGGGCGAATTCGTGCAGCGTCTCCTCGCCTGCCGCACCGAAGCGGACGCCGAGCGCGCCGCATGGTGGTTCGTGTGGCTTCACTACGTGGTCCGCGCGTGGCCGTGGGTGCTCGTCGGACTCGTGGCCGTCGTCGTCTTCCCGGATCTGGCCGATCCCGATCTGGGATACCCGATGCTCATGCTGCGCTACCTTCCCGCCGGCCTCCTGGGTCTCGTCGTCGCGTCGTTCTTCGCCGCCTTCATGTCGACCGTCTCGACACAGATCAACTGGGGCGCGAGCTACCTCGTGAACGACCTCTATGCCCGCTTCATCGACCCGGACGCCTCGTCCGCGAGACTCGTGTTGCTGGGCCGGCTCGCCTCGGCCTGCATCGTTGCGGCCGCGACGGCTGCAGCGTTCTTCGCCAACGACATCGGGGCGCTCTTTCGTTTCATGATCGCCATCGGCACGGGGCCCGGAGCGGTGCTCATCCTGCGCTGGTTCTGGTGGCGGGTGAACGCCTGGGCCGAACTCGCCTCCATGCTCGCCGGCTTCGCCATCGCGCTCTGCTCCTATCTTCCGGCGTTCGGCGCGATGGAGTTCGGTACGCGGCTCGCACTGACCGCCTTCGGATCGGCGGCGGTCTGGCTTCCCGTGATGTGGCTCACGCGCGCCGAGGAGGAGGCGACGCTGCTGGAGTTCTATCGACGGGTGCGGCCCGCCGGACCGGGCTGGCGCGCGATCCGTGAGCGCGCGGGCATTTCTCCCGACCTTCCCCTCCGCGAGGCGCTCCTGCGGACGGCCGGCGCCACGCTGCTCCTCTTCGGGGCGATGTTCGCCCTCGGCGCCACGCTGCTGCTCGAGCCACGGACCGCCGCCCTCTCCGCCGGCGTCGCCGCCCTCGGCGGAATCGGGCTCTGGATCCTGCGCACCCGGCGGGCGCTCCGGTAGCCCGCGAGGCGGTTTCCCGGCTTGACCACAACATATGGTGTAGTTATCATCTGGAGGCCACCACATATAGCGGTACGTGTGGAAAAACACGCACTTTGTGTGGAAAGGCTGTGGAGTCGTGGAAAACCTCCCCACGATCCACAGCGATCGCATACGAAGAACCAGAAACGATGGGCGCGGGGTACGTCGATCTCCGCGCCCGTCAGGCTTCCCGGCCTAGGCCGGCATTCGACTCGCGCGGTCGTCGGGTCCCGGCCGAAGCCGGTTTTTTCCGCGAATTGGCTTGATTTGTGGACGGTCGAGAACAGGAAGGCGGGGGGGCGGCAATGAATCCACCGGATGTGGCGGTGCGGGAGGGCGCGTCGACGAGCGCCCCGGTACGGGGTGAGATGCGGGTGGGATCCAACGCCAGGCCGGCCGACCTCGCCGAGCCCGGACTTGCCGAGAACGCGCGGACGGTGCTGGCGCGCCGGTATCTGAAGAAGAATGACCGCGGCGAGCCCATCGAGGGGCCGCGCGACCTCTTCTGGCGCGTGGCCGATGTCATTGCGTCGCAGGATGGCCGCTACGGGGCGACGGACGAGGAGGTCCTCGGGCGCACGGAGCGCTTCTATCACCTGATGGCCGACGGCATCTTCGAGCCGAACAGCCCCACGCTCATGAACGCCGGGCGTCCGCTCGGGCAACTCTCCGCGTGCTTCGTGCTTCCCGTTCCGGACAGTCTCGACGGCATCTACGAGACGCTGCGGGACATGGCCCTCATCCATCAGAGCGGAGGCGGCACCGGGTTCGGCTTCAGTCGCCTTCGTCCTTCCGGTGACGTCGTCAAGTCGACGATGGGCGTGGCGAGCGGCCCGGTCAGCTTCATGGAGGTCTATGACGCCTCGACCGAGGCCGTGAAGCAGGGCGGGACGCGACGGGGCGCGAACATGGGCATCCTGCGCGTCGATCATCCGGACATCCGCCACTTCATCGAGTGCAAGGCGGACAAGACCCGGATCACGAACTTCAACATCTCGGTCGGCGTCACCGACGCCTTCATGGCGGCGGCCCGGACGGGTTCGGACTACGATCTCATCAGCCCGAGGACCGGCGACGTCGTGGATCAACTGAACGCCGAGGAGGTGTTCTCGAGCATCATCTCCAGCGCGTGGCGGAACGGCGAGCCCGGGGTCTTCTTCATCGACGAGGCGAACCGCTACAACCCGGTCCCGCACCTCGGCGGCTACGAAGCCACGAACCCCTGCGGCGAACAGCCGCTGCTTGCCTACGACGTGTGCAATCTCGGCTCGATCAACGTTGGCTACTTCGTCGACGATCAGGGTCGGATCGACTGGGACGGGCTCGGCGATGCCGTCCACGAGTCGACCCGTTTCCTCGACAACGTCATCGATGCCAACCGCTACCCGCTCCCGAAGATCGAAGATCTGTCCCAGCGGATCCGCCGCGTCGGCCTCGGGATCATGGGATGGGCCGACATGCTCGTAAGGATCGGCGAACCCTACGGCTCCGAGCGCGCCGTCGAACTCGCGCGCGAGTTGATGGAGTTCGTCGACGAGGAGTGCAAGGTCGAGTCCGAACGGCTGGCCGCCGAGCGCGGCGTCTTCCCCGAGTGGGAGCAATCGATCTGGGGTCCCGACGAGACGTGCGCGCGGGACGCCGACGGCAATCGGATCCGCCCCGAACGCCGGCTCCGCAACTGCAACCTGACGACGGTCGCCCCCACGGGGACCATCTCGATCATTGCGGGGTGTTCAAGTGGGATCGAGCCGCTGTTCGCAGTCGCATTCATGAGGAATCAGGCAGGCGTGCTGATGCCGGATGTGAATCCGGACTTCGTGCGCCGTGCGAAGGAAGGGGGTTGGTACTCCGAGGAGCTGATGCAGCGCATCGCCGACGAGGGCCACATCCACTTCGATGAAGTGCCGGGGGATGTTCAGGGGATCTTCGTTACGGCGCACGATGTTCCGCCCGAGCAGCACATTCGCATGCAGGCGGCATTCCAGGCGCATTGCGACTCCGCCATCTCGAAGACGTGCAATTTTGCGACGACCGCCACGGAGGAGGACGTGCGCAAGATCTACGAGATGGCGTACGAGTTGCGGTGCAAGGGGGTCACCGTCTACCGCGATGGGTCGCGTGACGAGCAGGTGCTGTCGACGGGCAGTACGGCGAAGGATGTCCAGCGTCAGACGAGCGAG